>NZ_JAUBOX010000126.1:4718-13745 GCF_036700445.1 Microcoleus sp. T3_B1 | reverse complement strand
TGCCCTATGCCCTATGCCCTATGCCCTATGCCCTATGCCCTATGCCCGCCAGAGCACCTCATGTTACTGAGAAAGGCGATACAGACACAGTATATAATTTAAAAATGCCCCACAGCCTTGTTTTAAACCTGCAGCCAGTTGCACCAATTCCATCTCAGTTTTTAACGGGACGGCATCTCCACGCTTTATTTTTGAACCTTGTGGGTGCTGTAGACAGCGATTTGAGCGCGTACCTGCACGACCAATCTCATGAAAAAGCTTTCACTTTAAGCCCTTTTCAAGTAAGCAGAAAAGAGGCTTACAAAAGCAGTACGCCCCAGCCACAAAAGAGAGTTTTGCCTCCGGCTTCCCGCACAATATCTCCGGCTGTACAGTGGGAACACAAGCAAGCAATTCAGGAAAATACGCCGATTTGGTGGCGAATTTCTCTGCTGGATGACAGTTTGTTCGATCGCCTAACTCAACTTTGGCAGCAACTTAATTTCGCTCGCCCTTGGCATCTCGGCCCGACAAATATATACATTACTAATATTTTGAGCGAACCGCAATCAAACCAGCCTTGGGTAAACTTTTGTACTTACGCCGAATTGTTCGATAAAGCTTCGGAAACTGAGCGCCAAATTGCTTTTAGTTTTTGCACTCCTACTAATTTTCGGCAAGGTGTATATGATAGTGCTATGCCCACTCGTGAAAGTATTTTCGGCAGTTTAGCGAATCGCTGGAACAAGTACAGCCGGATTGCGATCGAACCTACTTTCACAGAAGCTATTTTTCCCAGTTTCTTCGATATCAGAACAGAAGTTAGTACGGATTCTCGCAGTAAATTTATTGGCTGCGTCGGCGATATTAGTTACCGAATTATGGGAGATATAGCTCCTGCTACTATCAAGCAAATTAACACTTTAGCAGATTTTGCGCTTTATAGCGGAGTCGGGCGAAAGACGCCGATGGGAATGGGAATGACGCGCCGGTTGCATGATTTTTAATTATTCACCCTTGGGCTGAATTTCACTGACTATTTCATAAACATCAGTGTCTGGTATTTTCGCAAACAAAGGCGCCATCTGCTTCAATATTTCCTGATAAGCTTCGCTTTGATTGGCTGCCATATCTTCTACACTTTCCCAAAAAATGATGGCAATACCTTTGTCTGTATTGGGCAATTGCAGCAGGTATGCTCCCTTAAAACCTGTGGCATAAGTTGCAACGGCTTTTTCAAAAAGTTGTTCTGCAGCTTCAAATTTTCCTGGTTTAAATTCGCCAATGGCAACGTAGGCAAACTGATGTCGGAGAAAGTCGAGAAATTCTGACATATCTTTTTCCTCACTTAATAGCGATACACTAAGTTATATTTTACCCGATCGCCCGAAATTTGTGAATATCGCTGTTTATAAGTAGATCGACCTAAAAAAACCTCACAGCGATCGCTCTCTCTCTTATTCTGCTCTATCCAACCAAACCATTAAATCGGATAAACTAGAAAATCCGACTACCTCCTCTACCAAACTCTCTAATTGCTCAACCGATAATTCCCCAATCCGCGAAACTACATCGGGATTTACGGCTCCTACTCGTCGCTCCAGCAGACGCAAAATTAATGCTCTTTGACCTGCTCTAATCCCTTCTTGCATCCCTGCTTGACGGCCTTCTTGCATCCCTGCTTGACGGCCTTCTTGCATCAATTGAGCCCTAGCTCGCTCCAAACCTTCTTCTATACCTCTAGAAACTATTCCCCGCTGTTCTTCGATCGCCGCTTCTTGGGCTTCCATATCCTGGAACTCTTTCAAGCTTAAGTTAGCTTCATTGGCAATTTGAAAAGCTTTTTCTAGTTCTGGAACTGTTTCCATTGTGGCTGGGATTGTTTCTAGATCGGGAGTGTGCTTCATAAAATAAATCCATTTATCAGTCAAACTTGTGAGTTCATCTAACTCTTTTTTGAACTTCGGCAACTCGACAAAAAACATTTCTACTTGGAGATGGGGATAATCAAATAGTTTCTCTTTTTCTTTGAAAACGAAATGAGAAATAACATCAGGTTGTTCTTTAAACATTTCAAAATCGGTAATCGTCAAAGCAATTACTGGTTTTAATCTCGGATAACCTTCTCTAATTTTGAGTTGGTTGGCATAGGTTTTGGCTAAGTTGTAGATGACTCGTTTTTCAAAAGCGGCTACATTCAGAACTTGCATTTCAATAATTACCGTCTTGTTGCCGGTAATTCGAGCTTTGACATCCAAATAACTATCTTTGAGTCCGCTAACGGTAGCAGCCGAGTAAGGGTCAATAATTTGCAAGTCTTGGATGATTGGCTCACCGGCGTAAATTAGAGCATTTAAGAAGCTGATGAGGATGTCTTGGCTGTCGGTGGAACCAAAGATTTTTTTGAAGGCAAAGTCTGTTTTAGGGCTGATAAATTTCATGATATTTTTCTTAATCTGTTTTAGTGATTTATGAAAGATTTTGATGAAGCGCGATCGCTTGGGCGCTGCGAAAACTGGGTCGCTGCAATAGCCCACTTGAATTTATGAAAATACGGGTGGTATAAATTTAACATACAAGTAAAAATAAAACCAACATAAAAGTAACAACAATGACCAAAATATTAGTAATTGAAGACAATAACTTAATTCGAGAAACCGTATTAGAACTTCTGGCATCGCGCGGTTTTGAAGCTGTAGGCGCTGAAAATGGAAAAGTTGGTATCCAGTTAGCTGCCCAAATTCCCGATTTAATTTTGTCTGATGTCATGATGCCGGAACTAAACGGTTTTGAAGTATTCGCAGCCGTGCGATCGCACCCTGCAACTGCCAGCATTCCGTTTATTTTTATGACAGCCTCCGAAATGGAAAAAGCCCTGGAACTCAAAGCAGACGGCTATCTCCAGAAACCTTGCAGCCTAGCAGAAATCCTCGGGGCGATCGCCACTCAACTAGAAAAACCGACAGTTAGCAACCCACAACATCAAAAAGTACAGGACAATTCTGTGCCATCAAATCTCAGCTTGCGCGCCAGCAATCAAAAATCTCGGTTTGAGATTGCCTCGGTTTGCTCGCAATGACACGCACAGTAACGTTATGGATACATAAGTTGAGGGAATTTCAAATTGGTTCCCCCCAGGGGTGGCTTAGACTGGGTATGTTGAATTTGGTTAAATATTTATGAACGCACAACCCAAAGGCCGCCTTGTTTGGAATCACTCTACCCACCTTCCCGGTTTGATACCAATTTTAGAGCGCCTCACCCTAAAAATGGGCATTCAAACAGTCACACCTGGGGTCATCAACAAAGTTAAAGGACACATCCCCCGCATGACATTAAGAGTGTCAGTACCCATCCGCGGGGGATTTAAAATCATCGCCAGACAGGGCAAAACCGTACAAGAAGTCTTTATATTAACGACTCTCACTCAAGGGGACTTGGAAGAGACGATCGCCCAAACCCTAGCCAAGTGACAATATTTTCTTAGCAAGCAAAGCCCGAGCCTTAACTGAAGTAGTTTCATCGCTTTGGGTGATTTCCTCAAGTCTGGCCGAAACTTCCGCTAACCAATCCGGTTTAACAGTCGCAGCACCCGCCAAAGCTTGCAAACCCCCCGCTGCTGCGTAGCGCACCACCCATTCTGGATCTCGGGACGCTTGCAGTAGCGTTTTCACAGCGCGAAGTTGAGCATCTGCAATTTGTTCTGCCGGCATCAATTCCCAGCAAATCGTCCCCAAACCCCTAACCGCCGCCCGCCGCACGCTCAAAGCAAAGTCATTCGCCGCTGCATCGAGCAAAATCTCCAAACCCCTGGGGTCGCCAATTCCCGCCAAAGCCCGAACAGCCCAAGCTCTCGCCCCGTAATTGTAGCCGTCAAGCTGTTCTAGAAGCGGCAGCACCGCAGCTTCTCCGAGTTGAATCAGCCCGTCAACGGCGGCAACAGCGGCGCCTGGGTTGTTGTAACCGAGCACTGTAATTAAGGTAGGAATTGCTTGTTTTGAGGAAGCTGCCGCCAGTGCTTTGACTGCGTTTAACAAGCCTTCGGAAGAATCTGCTTGTTCGACAGCCTGAATTAGTTCTAATGCCATTTATTTGTAAGCTTTACCGTGACTATTGTAATTGTAGGTTGGGTCGATCGCGCGATCGAACTTTTTGCAGCGTGGGTGAGGCGCGGCGATTAACTTGAAAAGCTTACCCTGCTCGAAGTAGGACTGTCTTGGTTAAAGAGTCGAATCGGCCAAAAACTCGACTCCATACCCGCGCTAGGAATTCTTGCGCTGTGCATCCTCACCGCCTTGGCGCTTCCGATAAAACTTAGCCCAAGCATACCGCTGCGGATTTTTTTTCAGCAGATATTCCACAACTTCCCGACGCTTCTCATCTTTAGCATTTTTGACAACCTGCTTGAGTTCGGAATCTATATCTTCTGATTCAGCACCGCGTTTAATTGCCTTGTTAAACCAATCATCGCCCTGTGAATATTGACCCCGCTCATAACAAATAGCTCCCATCAAAGTGTAAGGATGATGACTCTGAGGCTGATACTCAATAGCTTTTAGCGCGCACTTTTGTGCATCATCTAATTTATCAATATCTCGGAAAGCACCGCCCCTCGTTGTTAGCAAAGCTGACTTGAGCTTATTTTCTTTGATTTGGTCGAAGTCCAGATTTTCTGTCACCTTCAATGCACTTTCCGGTTCATCTGCCTTGCGCCAATGACTGCTGGCGTTGGGCAAGTTCCATTTATTTCCAGTGCGCTCATATTCCCGATCGTAGAAAAGCGCTTCCAGCCTGTGGTAAGCCATAGCAATCTTTCCATGACTAGCTAAAAGTCCCTGTTGTATTAACTGAACAACTAACACAGGATCTAGACGCTCTTCTTTCTCCAATTTGACCATGATTGCGTAAAACGGATCGAAAGGGAAATCACGATCTATAATCCGATACTTGACCTTGAGAGCAGCAAATTCCTTTTCTTGGGCAAAAGTAATTACGTCTTCACGTCCATTCTGTTTCAGCCAATCAATATCAGCCTCACTTAAATGCTCTCCCGATTGGATTTTGGATTTCAGACTAGCAACATAGTTTTCAATAGCAAAAGTAATTACATCATCACGTCCATTCTGTTTCACCCAATCCAAATCAGCCTCACTCAACTGCTCTCCCGCTTGAATTTTGGACTTGAGACTAGCAGCATATTTGTCAAGCGCCAGAGTAATTGTCTCAGTTAGTTTACGCTTTTTCAGAAAGTTAATATCCGGCTCACCTAGCGGATTTTCTAAATCAATTTTTTTGAGAACTTTATAAAGATGGCTCGATCGTGATGAATCCTCATATTCATTAGCTTTATACTTAACTTTCAGTTCAGCAAAGTGCCGTGTCTGTTCAATCTCCAAAACAATGTTAAGCGTTTCGCTAAGTTGATACTCTTCTAGCCAGTTAAGTTCTGACTCGCTCAACTGCATATCTGCATCCAGGTTTTTCAGGATTTGATAGAGCGGACTACAGACAGATGTTTCTGCGTATTCACTAGCTTTGTACTTATCCTTGAGTTGGGCAAACTCAGCTTCCCGTACAGCTTTTTGTTGCCAAAAAATTTCTAGAGTATCAACCAGTTGGTTGTTGAACAGCCAGTTAGCCTCTACATCACTTAATATTTCTCGTGCATCCAGTTGCTTGAGGATTTGATACAAGGGGCTATCAAGTGAACAATCTGGATATTCAGTTGCTTGGTACTTAGCCTTTAGTGCAGCAAATCGCGCCATCTCTTCAACGATAGCAACTGTTTCAGTAAGCCCCTGTTGTTGCAGGTATTTAACTTCTAAGTCAGTTAGCTGATTTTCTGAGTCAAGTTTCCAAAGGATAGGATACAAAGGACTGGATAGCCGTAAATCGCGATGTCTGGCTACTTTGAACTTAGACTTGAGTTGAGAAAATTTAGCATCTAGTTTTCTTCGTTCTTCAACCTTACGTACTGGCTCTTGCTCGATAGCTTCTATTGTTTCCAAAAGCTCTTGGTTTAGTAACCAATCCCACTCGAAGTCGGTAATTGCACATTCTAAATCAGCTTTTCGCAGAATGAGATACAGAAGACTACAAGGAGATGAATCTTCATATTTTGTTGCTTGATACTTGGACTTAAGCGCTACAAAATGTTGCACCTGGACTTCAAAAGGATCGTTGCTCATGGTGAATCCCCCGATTTATACTTCTAGCCGCTACACAACCATCTCCCAGCATTCCGCGATCGCCCGCAGTCAAAACCCAAACTTTTTTAATTGAAAACTCATCCAGATGGTAATATTATTTTAACAGGTTCGGTTTCACAAACTACAGCTACAAACCTCAGTATTTTCACTGAAATTTATAAAAATTAGTACCTAAAGCCCCCTCCCTCATTTTTTGCTCATTTCCGTGCCTTGAAATATTCCCGAACTGTAGGATCGCGTCATGAGCAAAATCATGGTAATAAGTCGGTCTCCTTTTAAGCTAGTTCCTTCAAGATCGTAGCCTCCTGTTTTACAGTCTCGGAACAGTTCTTCAATACCCATCCGCTGCTTATAAGCATTGATGGCTGCCGGCAATGACCCTAAATCTGTGAGAATAAACCATGCTTCATCCACTTTCCATCCCCCGTAGTTTCTTTTCCACTTACAAGCAACATCAAATCCAGTAGCAGGCTGAGTTTTTCTCACTCTTTTACCTTGAAAATATAAAGAGGTGCCTGGTACTATTCCTAATTCATCTAACCGTTGCAAAACTAAATATTACGTTTCGATTAAGATGATTCTTTTTCAGTCTTAAACAAAAAGATACACCCTTTTCCCTCAGCCAGTTTCCCAAATCGACAGAACAAAATTCACGGTCTCCTAAAACGATGACTTTATATTTTGAAAATAATGGTAAAACTTGCTGTAAATTGGTAGTCTGTGACTCGAAGCTAGTGTTTCCCAATTTTTGCAACAGTGACCAGTATAATGGAATTGCTCTTCGCTCCCAGCTCAGGCTAACCATAAAGAGATTAAGGCGGCCCCATTGACTGCGGTCGATTGATCTTGATAAAGTTTGACCAACACGGCAATAAGTAATCAACCAATAAGTAATTAATGGGAACCAAATTAGTGAGATAGTTAAGTTCGGCAAGTCGAGAAACCTTTGTAGTTTTCTACGCCGACTTTCTGTTGTAATTGGATAGGGAACTACCCGCGAGAGCCGTTTTAATCTCACTTGTTTTTCTGATTGTATCAAGGGTAGCAAGATTCCAATCAGTTTAAATTGAGCTGAACTTAGTTGTTTTTTTAAATGAATGAGGTAGAATGTTGGTATCATTATTTTGTAGATAGGCAAGCGTGTAACAATTATGCTGCCTATCTTTTTTGAGCAGCGAATTGGCTCAATCCTTACAAAGGTATGGGTTTCAGGCTGGTTGTTACCCCCCCAGCTCGTTACCAGGCAGAGCCTGGTAACGCAGATCCGGAGGCTCTGCCTCCAATTTTCATGGAAGCGCGAGGCAGAGCCTCTGGGTATCGGTTCCCAGGCAGAGCCTAGGAACCAGTTAAATATTTAGAGTAAAAAAACTACACTGTCACCCCTTCAATTTTCTCATCAGTCAACTCATACAACTCGCGCAACTGCTGCAACTTATCCGCATCCGGCTGCCAAAAACCCCGCCCGTTAGCCTCCAACATTCGCCCTACAATATTGCGAAAAGCTTCAGGATTAGCCTCCCGCAACTTCTTCGCCATCTCTTCATCCAAAGCATAAGTATCAGCAGCCTGATCGTACACCCAACTATCAGTAAAATCAGCCGTTCCGCCCCAACCAATTAACGCCGTCATCCGCTGCGAAATTTCATAAGCGCCGCCAGAACCTTGATTTGCCATCGCGTTAGCCCACTTAGGATTTAGCAACTTAGTTCGATATTCCAAGCGCAGCAAATCTTCTAAATTGCGCGGAGTTGTATCCTGAGAAAAACTTTCTACAAAACTCGTGTTAACCTTTTTGCCACGCTGCTTTTCTGCGGCTTTCTTCAAACCGCCAGTATTCGCATAATACTCTTGAATATCAGTCAAACCGTATTCAACAGAATCAATTTCTTGAATTATGCGATCGCACCCTTGCAACAACTGAGTCAAAACCTCCGGCCTCGCTTCCCCCTTATCCTTCCTCCCGTAACTAAAAACATTGCGACTTTCCCAAGTTTTCCCCAACTCATCCCCCGATTCCCAACTACCATCAACAACCCTATCGTTAACCAAAGAACCAAAATCCCCAGCCGGATTAGAAAACAACCTTGCCGAATAATTCTGCACACCTTTTGCCTGCAAAATTAAAGCGTGTTTGCGAATAAAATTATCCGATTCCGGTTCATCAGCATCCGCCGCCCGCACGAACAAATCATCCAACAATTCAATAATATTCACAAAGCTATCACGGAAAATCCCCGAAAGATTTCCCAACACATCAATCCGGGGATGACCGACATCAGCTAACGGTTTTAATTCATAGCGAACAATGCGGCCAGTACCTTCTTTAAGAGGTTCAGCCCCCACCAATTCTAGCAGAATTCCAATAGATTCGCCCCGGGTTTTAATCGCATCCAAACCCCACAACATCACCGCCACAGTCTCAGGATATTTACCCTGTTCTTTAACGTGCTTCTCAATAATTTTCCGAGCAATTTCGCGCCCCCTTTCATAAGCAGCAGGAGAAGGCATCCGATAAGGATCTAAAGCGTGAATATTCCGACCAGTTGGCAACACCCCAGCCCCATCCCGCAACAAATCCCCACCCGGTGCCGACAGAATATATTCCCCATTCAAACCCCGCAAAAGATTAGTCAACTCATCCGTCGTTTGCAACAACAAATCCCTAACTAGCAAGCCCTCCTCAAAAACCCCATCCAACCCCTCTTGTGGCACAGGCATCTTGCCTGTGCTGATTTGTGGCACAGGCATCTTGCCTGTGCTGGTTTGTGGCACAGGCATCTTGCCTGTGCTGGTTTGTGGCACAGGCATCTTGCCTGTGCTGGTTTGTGGCACAGGCATC
>NZ_JAUBOX010000126.1:0-4618 GCF_036700445.1 Microcoleus sp. T3_B1 | reverse complement strand
TTGCCTGTGTTGGTTTGCCAAACAATTGCTTTCACCTGTTCCTCTGATAACCTCTCCCCAAAATAAGCCTCAAGATAAGAGGTCATTTCCTCAGAATTAGGCGGTTCGCCGAGAACGTGCAAACCAGAAGAAAACAAGCGACATTCCACCACCTGCAAATACTCATAAAGCTTCACCAAATAGCGGTTAAAAGCATCAGCACTGAACATTCCCACATTCTCAAAACTAAAAGCAATCCCCAATTTTCGAGCATCATCAAACGGACAATCAGCCTCCAAACCGCTATCTAAAACTTTCTTGCAAATAGCCTCTTTCAGCACATAATTCTTTGCCGTATCTTCCCGATATTCCGCAATCAAATCCCGCAAAGCCATCAATTCCTTGTACAAGCCCGCGCGGCCGTATGGCGGCACGTTGTGAGAAATCAAAACACCGTAACCGCGCCGTTTTGCCAACATCGATTCCGAGGGATTGTTGGCAGCATAGATATAAAGATTGGGCAAACTTCCCAACAGAATATCCGACCAAGAATAGCCAGTATTTCCCAGAGGAGATCCCGGCAACCATTCCACAGTGCCGTGCATTCCGAAGTGAACCACAGCATCAGCTTGCAAATCATTTTGCAGCCACTTGTAAAAAGCAGCGTATTGAGGGTGAGGCGTCAAATCGCGATCGAACATTAAGCGCATCGGATCGCCCGAAATTCCCAGCGGCGGCTGCAAACCTATCCAAACATTCCCCAGTTGAATGCCGCCGATTTGGAACTCGTCGCCCTCTGTCTTAATCCCAGTACCAGTCAGAGATTTCCACTGTTTTTCGATACGAGTTGTTAACAGATAGCCCAGCCATCTTTCTAAAGTTTTGACATTAACAGTCTCTTTTGTGGAACGGGCATCTTGCCCCTCACAAGTAGCTTCATCCGCCTCTTTCACCCTGCGAATTAACTCCTCACCGTCAGCCGGAATTTCTCCAACTGTATAACCTGCCGCTTGAAGTTTGTGCAGGAAATTTAGCAGCGATTTCGGTACATTTAATAAAGCAGCCGTACCCGCCGCCCCGTAACCGGGAGGAAACCCGTAGAGAATAATCGCAATTTTCCTTTCAGATGGCGGAGTTTGACGTAGTTTCACCCAATTGTTAATTCTACTTGTCAGGCGTTTCGCGCGATCGGGCACGAGATAAATATCCTCACCCACCAAACCGCCCAGGGGCACTGGATCGATCGCACCATCCAACTCAGGCAAAGCATACAATACCACACTTTGCAAACCTCCAATCCCCTGACGAGTCCAAGAATGGATATCCTGAATCAGCAGAGGTGCGGACACAAAATAAGGTACATTTTTAGCAGTTAAAATCCGCTTAGCAACTTCCACCTGCCTCCCACCCTCCATCGAACCAGCAGGCCCGCCAACCAAAGGAAAGCCAATAGTAGAAACAATCGCATCAACTTCCACAGCATCTTTAGAAAGCGAAAGAGTTTCAATATTGCCTTGTTTTCGCCGCGCAGTTTCATCAGCAGTCGTCATCCAATCTCGCACCGCCACATGGCCTTCAACGCCATTGATAAAAATCGGCAAAGGCACAATTCCCGCACCTTCAAAATAGCGAATTAATTGAGGAATATAAGGCTGCTTGGTGATAACGTGTTTGCGGTAAAGCAAGATGCCCACAACAGGGGATTTTCCTCTGTCAGAATTTTGAGACCAATTGGTCTCAAATTTTGTGGAACGGGCATCTTGCCCGTTAGAAACCCGGTCTAAATTTTCAGACAAATTAGTCTCAAATTTTGTGGAACGGGCATCTTGCCCGTTATAAGCCTTTCTATCAAGATGTCTAGCCTCTTTAGTGGAACGGGCATCTTGCCCGCCCCTAGCACTTTGATTAGCGAGATACCAATCCAAATATTGCCGAGGCGATTCAAAATAACCATTATAATCAGGATGCAATAAACCCATATTGGGAGTTTCCACAGGCGGCGGAATTTCTGCAACCTTCAGCCCCAAATACTTTTCGGCAATAATCCAAAACATCGAGACAACATTATCCGCACCGCCCGCATTCCAGTAACCATAAATAATCAGCCAGTTTCGCAAATCCTGCACTTTTTGCACCGGCACATATTTCAATAACTTCGGCCCAACCTTCAAAAAGCTGATATAACCAGCCAGCTTATCTTCTTCTCGCCCATTGCTGAACTTATCCAGAATAAACTTAACAGGCTTCGGCATTCCCTTCGGTTTGTCGCCAATTTTAAAAGCACCGATTTGAGTAAGACTCATCAATTCCAAAGCCGACTCAAAAACCAGGCGAATCGGAATATTCTGCACCCTTTCCCGCAGCCACATTACCGCATCGTAATCAAACAGCAAACTCCCGAAAAACACATCAGCATTCAAGAGGGCGGCTGCTACAGCGTCAGGTTCGTCTGCGAGGGCGCGATCGCTAAAAACCCGTACTTCCAATCCCTGACACCCAGAAACAGCCAACTCGGCAGCTTTCCGGTACAAATCGGCATTAAAAGATTCAAACCCTGCAATTAAGACAATGCGTTTCACAGCCAAACCTCGAAATATTTATTGATTGTAGCCTGTTTTAATTAGGTTATATTATATTAGATAGCATCCTCGGTGGGGGTGGGGCGGGTTTAGTAGATTTCGGGTGTTGTATTGCAGACCTTGGCGAACCCGCCCCTACATTACCAATTATCAATTATCAATTCCTAATTTCCGTCGCAACTCTCATAAAATCTAAAATCTAAAATCTAAAATGGTTCGAGTTCCTCCCGCAATAGTTATCTTAGGTCAAAACAGCCAGCCGATCGCCAAAAAAATCTCCGCACATTTCCCCGGTTCCCAGATTTACGGTTTAATCGATCGCACTTCCAACACAGACATCAACTTTAGCAACTTCGGCGAAACATTGCGGGAATTGTTTGCAACAGAAACCCCAATCATCGCCATCTGCGCCGCCGGAATAATCATCCGTACCCTCGCCCCGCTGCTGTCAGACAAACGCGCCGAACCGGCAGTTTTAGCCGTCGCAGAAGACGGAAGCGCCGTCGTACCCCTGCTGGGCGGTTTGCACGGCGTTAATGATTTGGCCAGAGAGATTGCAGCAGCCCTGGGCGTACAACCTGCAATTACTACCACCGGAGATATCCGCTTTCGCACCGCGCTGCTGAGTCCTCCCCAAGGCTATTATTTAGCGAATCCAGAGGACGCGAAGACTTTTATTTCAAATTTGCTCGCCGGGGCCAAAGTACGCCTAGAAGGGGCTGCAAGCTGGCTTTCCGAGAGCAATTTGCCGTTAGCGAAGCCCTCGAAGAGGATCGCCCCCGACGCAAAATTGACTATTCGCGTCACCGAAAAAGCAATTGTGCCAACGCCCGATTGTTTAGTTTACCATCCGCAAATTGTGGCAGTTGCACTGACAAAGCTATCGAATATTGAGCCAGAAATAGCGGTTTCATTTGTCCAGCAAGTGTTGGAAAACGCGGGTTTAGCAGCAGCTTCTGTTGCTGGATTTTTTGCATTAAAACAGGAGATGGGAAACCCGGCACTTGAAGCAGTTTCACAATATTTTAAAGTCCCCGTCCGCTTTTTCAATCTCTCCGAACTTGTCGAATTAGACTCAATTGAATTCATCGAAAATAAGGCCGCACAAATTGCCCTGACAGCAGCCGGTGCCAACAGTCACTTAATCGAGTCCGATCGCCCAAACGCACTGAATTGCGCGATCGCCCTGGCCGCCCAACCCTTTGATGCTAGGGCGATCGGAATTAGCCGCGGCAAACTGGCGATCGTCGGTACCGGCCCCGGAGGCGCGCCCTGGATGTCCCCGGAAGTTAAGGAAATTATGCGCGAAGCCACGGATTGGGTGGGTTACAAATTTTATCTCGACTTAGCTGGAACCCTGCGGGAAGGGCAAAATCGGCACGATTCCGACAACCGCGAAGAGATCGATCGCGCCCGTTTTGCCCTAGATTTAGCAGCATCCGGCAAATCAGTCGCCGTGGTTTCGTCGGGAGATCCGGGTATTTTTGCAATGGCTGCGGCGGTGTTTGAGGCGATCGACTTTGATGCCAAACCCGAATGGCAAGGCATTGATATTCGGGTAGCACCGGGCATTTCAGCCATGCAGGCAGCCGCTGCTGCGATCGGAGCACCCCTCGGACACGATTTTTGCGTGATTTCCCTTTCGGATATTCTCAAGCCTTGGGAGGTCATTGAACAGCGGATTTCGGCCGCTGCGGCTGCCGATTTAGTTATGGCATTTTACAATCCCATCTCGAAACAGCGGATTTGGCAACTCGGAAGGGCGATCGAGATTTTGTTGCAAAGTCGCGATGCTAAAACCCCCGTCGTACTAGGGCGAAACCTCGGCCGGCCCGGCCAATCTGTGCGGGTTTGCACCCTCGGCGAATTCCAGCCGCAAGATGCAGACATGAGAACTTTAGTGATTGTCGGTTCGAGTCAGACTCGGATTATTCCCCGCAAATATGGAGATGTTTGGGTTTACACGCCGCGCAGGTACGAAAAATAAGTAGGGCTTGCTGAAAAAGTAAGAAAACAGCATTTAGAAAGATGAATGAACTCGCGAGTCCCTTGATAATATA
>NZ_JAUBOX010000125.1:0-13916 GCF_036700445.1 Microcoleus sp. T3_B1 | reverse complement strand
TTTGGCTAATTTAGCTATAGTGGGATGCTCAAATAGAAGCTTGACTGAAACTTTAAGGTTCATCTCTACTGAGAGCTTGGATACGAGTGAAACTGCTTGCAGTGAATGTCCTCCTAGTTCAAAGAAATTATCATTAATGCCGACCTTTTCTAATCCCAGAACCTGAACCCAGATAGCAGCCAGTTTCGCTTCAGTCGGGGTGTCAGGGGCGACAAATTTGCCTTCCGGTTCGTTGTGAAAGTTATCTGGTGCGGGTAAGGCGCGACGGTCTATTTTGCCGTTGGGTGTCAGCGGCAGCGCTTTCATCAGCACAAACGCGCTCGGTATCATGTAATCAGGTAGCTTTTGTTTCAGGTAGTCGCGCAGGTTGCGAGTCACTGTGCGCTGCAAAGTTTTCCACAAGTCTTGAGTGTCCAACTGATAATCTACGCTTTGCTCGATTTGAGCCTGTTCGCTGGGTGTAAGATGAAAGCGAATCCCCGCCTGTGGTGGACGTGACCAAACTACTGTCCCAGAAAGCCAGCGCGGTTCGCTCTCTCCAGGTAGTTGCAAGTGCACGCGGACGCTCTTACCTCGTTCGATAGCTGGCACCCCCACCAAACCAACGCCGCCAGTGGAGATATCCTGTGTGTGGATTGTGATGGCGTTACCCTCTAGTTCTAGTTGGCATTCACTGTGATAAGGGACACGTTCTGGAATAAGGTTAGAGACTAGATAAGCTACGAGGCGCTTGTTTCCAGGTGCATCTTCTCGGTCAATGGCTGTCACTGAGCGCACGTTCGGATGTTTTGCCAGTACAGCCTCAATTTCTCCGAGTTCGATGCGGAAACCTCGGATTTTTACTTGGTTGTCGATACGACCGAGAAATTCAATATTGCCGTCGGGTAAATAGCGGGCTAAGTCGCCGGTTTTATACAAGCTCAAACCCGGTTCATTACTGAAGGGGTTGGGGATAAATTTTTCAGCCGTCAAATGGGGACGGTTGAGATAACCTTTTGCTAGTCCCACACCAGCAATGTGAAGTTCTCCAGGAACACCGATAGGAACGGGTTGTTTATGGCTATCGAGAATATAGATTTGGGTGTTGGCGATCGGTCGTCCAATTGATGGCAGTTCTTTACCTTTAAAGCATTGTGCAATAGTAGCACAGACAGTAGATTCAGTTGGGCCGTAGAGATTAAAAAAACGCCGTCCAAAAGCCCATCGCTCAACCAAAAAAGGAGGACACTCCTCTCCCCCTACTACAATATTCTGTAAAGCGGGTAACTCCTCATCCGGTAAAGCCGCAAGCACAGATGGCACAAGGTTAGCATGGGTAATTTTTTGCTCTTGCAATAGCTGAAGCAATGCTAGTCCCGGTTGCAATTCTTCCGGCGTTCCAAGATATAGTTGGCCCCCCGTACAAAGAGCCATAATAATTTCCCAGATAGAAGCGTCAAAACTAATGGAAGCAAACTGGAGAACTCGGCTATCTTGCCGCACGTTAAATAGCTTGATTTGTGTCTGAACTAGATTGCACAATCCTTGATGAGTGATGAGAACTCCTTTGGGCTTTCCGGTTGAGCCGGAGGTATAGATTATGTAAGCCAAGTTTTCTGATGTCACGCCAGCGATGGGAGGAAGGAAGGACATCACAGAGATTTCTTCCCAATCAGCGTCCAAGCAAACTACCCGCGCTTGATGCTCTGGTAACGAGGCGACCAGTTTTTGTTGAGTCAGTAAAACTGGCAGCCCAGAATCATCGAGCATATAGGCGATGCGTTCTGGTGGGTAGGCGGGGTCTATAGGAACGTAAGCACCACCGACTTTGAGAATGCCCAACAGTCCCACTATCATCTCTAGGGAACGCTCTACGCAGATACCTACCAGTGTTTCTGGTTTTACCCCCAGTGTTTGTAAATGGCGTGCTAATCGGTTAGCCTTGGCATTTAGTACTCGGTAGGTTAGCTGCTGATTTTTAAAGATTACTGCTACTGCATCTGGTGTTTGTTCTACCTGCTTTTCAAATACTTGATGAATACATAGATTCTGAGGGTAATCTTGTTGGGTCTGATTCCACTCCACTAATAATTTGTGTTGCTCAATCGCCGTCAAAAGGGGTAAATCTGATAGCCTTTGTTCGGGATTCGCTACAATACCTGCTAACAGCGTTTGCCAATGCTCTATCATGCGGGCAATGGTCGTGGCATCAAATAGGTCTGTACTATATTCAAATGCCCCTGTTAAACCCTGCTCAGTTTTATACAACGATAAGCTTAAATCCAATTTAGCCGTATGATTTTCTCCAGGTTCAGATAGATTAATTGTTAAATCTTTAAGAATAACAGCAGATGTTGGCTCATGTTCCAGAGCCAAAGCTACTTGAAACAATGGGGTATAGCTTAAGTTACGTTCTGGGTGTAACACTTCTACTAACTTCTCAAACGGCACGTTTTGATGATCGTAGGCTTCTAGCACTACTCCTCTAACTTGTTTTAATAATTGGAGAAAGGTAGGATTGTCTGATAAATCAGTGCGTAACACTAAATTATTCACAAAAAATCCTATCATTCCTTGGATTTGAGAGTGCTGGCGATTTGCCACTGGAGAGCCAACAACAATATCGGACTGGTTGGTGTACCGATAGAGCAATACTTTAAACGCTGTGAGGAGCACCATAAAGAGCGTAACTCCCTGCTGCTGACTCAAATTTACGAGTGCTTCACTAATATCTTGCTCAAGGGTAAAAACTTGAGTTTCTCCGCGAAAGGATTGTACAGCAGGTCGGGGACGGTCGGTTGGCAATTTTAACAGCGCTGGCATCCCTGCTAGTTTTCGCTGCCAGTAAGCGAGTTGAGATTCTAAAACTTCTCCCTGTAACCACTGCTGTTGCCACACAGCAAAGTCTACATACTGAAGGTTGATTTCAGGCAGAGTTGGTGTATCATGCTCAACTAAAGCTGAGTAAATTGTGGTTAACTCTTGAACAAAGATATTGACAGACCAACCATCAAAGATAATGTGGTGAACTGTTAGCAGTAGAACATTTTCTGTTGGAGTAAGCTGAACTAACTGTGCTCGGAGTAGAGGCTCTTGGGCGAGATTAAACACATACATTACTGACTGAGAAGCTAATGTATCATACTCAAGCTCTTGTTCACTTGCTGGCAGAGGACGAAAATCCACGACTGGCAGCGTAAAATCTCTAGCGGTAGCGATCGCCTGAACGGGTTCTCCATCTACAGCAATAAAGTTAGTGCGTAAGATTTCATGGCGATTGATGAGTAATTGCAAGCTTGACTCTAAAGCCCCAATATTGAGTTGACCGCTAAAATGCAAGCCAAGAGGAATATTATAGAAGGCGCTGTTCGGCTGTAATTGGTTTAGAAACCAAAGACGCTGTTGGGCAAAGGAAAGAGGGAAGGTGTTGTTTTCTGTTCTGGATATAGGAGCGAGCGCACTGGCATTCTTTTGATTATTGGCTTGGTGTAAAAAGGAGATAATTTCAGCTTTACGTCCATTAATTTCTGACTTGAGAGCAGGGTTGAGTGTCCCTTCAGGAGCGTTGCAACGCAGGCGATCGCCTTCCATAAATAGGTTGATATCCAGCTTGCGTAGATCATTAATAAACTTAATTGTATTCGTCAAAATTCCACCTCTTCTCGGTTATTAATAGTTGTGTTGCTCGTTTCAATATTTTGAGTTGCCCAAGAGATTGCTTCAATGTAGCTAGAAATATCCGCTACAGTTGGAGCTTCAAACAATTTCGATAAAGGCAAATTTAGTCCAAAGGTATGACTCACTTTTGAGAGAAGTTGAGTCGCCAGTAAAGAATGCCCACCTGATTCAAAAAAATTGTCATTTATACTCACTTTTTCTACTCCCAAGACCTTAGCCCAGATGGATGCTAGTAATTCTTCTGTAGGAGTCCGAGGAGCTACAAAATCTCCTTTTTGAATCAAACTTTTGAGGTCTGGTGCTGGCAATGATTTGCGGTCTATTTTGCCATTTGGTGTCACTGGCAAGCACTCCAAAATCACAAAAGCACTAGGCACCATATAGTCTGGTAGTTGCTCTTTCAGAAAATGGCGCAGTTCACTAAAAGTGGGTGCTGGTTCCTGAAGAAGGACAATATAACCCACTAAGCTCTTTTGACCCGGAATGTCTTCTCGAAGCGTAACAGCGACTTGGAGCAAGTTTGGATGTTGGCTGAGTGCTGCTTCGATTTCTCCGAGTTCGATACGAAAACCGCGCACCTTCACTTGGTCATCTATCCGACCGAGGTATTCAATATTGCCGTCGCTTAGGTAGCGAACCAAATCTCCAGTTTTGTACAGGCGAGAAGTGGGGAAGTCACTAAAGGGATTGCGAATGAACCGCTCATCTGTCAAATCGGGACGGTTGAGGTATCCGCGTGCTAAACCAGCACCGCCCATGTACAACTCACCCGAAATGCCAATGGGTACAGGCTGCCTGTTGCCATCTAAGATGTAGGTCTGCACATTACCAAGGGGACGACCGATAGGCAACTCTTTCAATTTGGTGTCGCCTACGGATAAATCATATATCGTTGCCCCCACAGTGGCTTCTGTAGGGCCATAATTATTCACGATACGAACTCGCTGTCCTACAGATTCAAGCCAAGTTTTCAATCGTTCGGGGAGTGCTTTTTCTCCACCAATGATTATTAAGCGCAATGATGGAGGAATGGTAAATTTTTCTTGACTCAATAAGGTGGTCAGTTCGTGCCAGTAAGCTGTAGGGAGTGCTAAGACGGTTATTTCCCAATTCTTGCACTTTTGTAAAAATCCTTGAATGGAATCGAGCATGGAATGAGTACGCAAGACAAGCGTGGCACCCGATGTCAAGCTGGTATAGATTTCTTCAGCACTGACATCAAAACTAATTGAGGAGAATTGGAGAATGCGATCGCTCTGTGAAATGGCATATTCAGCGATCGCAGCCGTCGTGTAATTGGCTAACGACCCGTGTTGAATTAAAACGCCTTTGGGTTTTCCTGTAGACCCTGATGTGTAGATAACATAAGCCAAGTTTTCTGGCTTCACTGAACTTAAAGGGTTTTCTTTGGGGTAAGAAGCAATTTCTTTCGAGTCTGAATCTAAGCAGATAACACGCGCTGAGTGTGCAGGAAGTTTCTCGACTAGCCTCTCTTGAGTCAGCAGCACTGGAACCGACGAATCTTCTAGCATGAAAGCCAAGCGCTCAGACGGATAGTTCGGGTCTAGCGGAACGTAAGCACCGCCAGCTTTGAGGATACCCAACAACCCGATTATCATTTCTAGAGATCGCTCTACACAAATCCCCACCAACACCTCTGGTCCCACGCCTTGGTGTTGCAGGTAGTGTGCTATCCTGTTCGCCCGTTGGTTCAGCTCTTTATAGGTCAGTTGCTCCCCTTCAAAAACTACCGCAATGGCGTCCGGCGATCGCTCAACAGCTACCTCAAACAACTCATGGATACACTTATTCTGGGGATAGTCTTTTGTAGTATTGTTCCACTCAAAGAGCAGTTGATGTTGCTCTTGTTGAGTAAGCAATGGTAAATCTGAAATTGGGGTTTGAGGGTTAGCGATGATTCCCTCCAGCAAAGTTTGGAAATGACCAGCCATCCTAGCAATTGTTGCATCGTCAAACAGGTCGGTATTGTATTCCCATTCCCCAATTAAGCCAGAGGCCCTGTTCTCTATACATAAAGTCAAATCGAACGGCGCTATGCCAGTTTCTACCGCCAATGGACTTACCTTTAAGCCTTCCATCTGGATATCGGGCAACTCATTGAGCAGCATCAACATCACCTGGAACAGTGGCGTATAACTCAAAGAGCGTTCTGGCTGCAATATTTCTACTAACTTTTCAAACGGTAGCTCTCGATAAGCATAAGCTTCGAGCGTTACTTTTCGGACTCTAGACAGTAAATCCTTAAAGCTGGGATTTCCTGACAAACAAGTGCGTAATACTAGCGTATTAACAAAATATCCAATCAAATCCTTAAATTCGGGGCGATCGCGATTGGCAATGGGCGAACCTACACAAAGATCGGTTTGCCCAGTATAACGGTAAAGTAATGTTTGAAAGGCAGCTAATAGTGTCATAAAAATAGTCACTTTTTGCTGCCGACTTAAACCAATAAGAGCCTCACTGAGCGGAGTCGGAATGGCAAATCTATGATGTTTTCCTCGAAAGGGTTGTGTGACTCCTCGCACTCGGTCAGTGGGTAGTTCTAATAAAGGAGGTGCATCTAATAGTTGTTCCTGCCAATAAGTTTGTAGGGAATCTAATACCTCACCTGTCAAGTATTGCTTCTGCCAAACGGCAAAGTCGGGGTACTGAGCCGGGAGTGGAGGTAGTTCTTGAGATAAGTCATTGTAGAAATCTGCTAGCTCCTGCCACATGATACCTAATGACCAACCATCCCAGACAATGTGGTGAGTTCTTAACAAAAATATATGTTCTGTTTCTGTTAGCTTAAGTACAGTCCCTTGGATTAAGGGGTCGCTAACTAAGTCAAAGGGTTTTTGGGCTTGTTCTGTTGCTAATCGCTGGAATTCTATTTCTCTGTCACTAGCAGGTAGATTGCTTAAGTTTATGACTAGCACTGTCAAAGTCAAGCTTTCGGCAATGACCTGAACGGGCTGCCCGTTAACCGTCGCAAAGTTGGTTCGTAAAGCTGCATGGCGAGCGACGATCTTGTTCAGGCTTTGCTCTAGTGCAACGATGTTCAGTACGCCCAAGAATCGTAGAGCGAATAGTTCGTTGTAAGAAACGTTATTTGGGTCTAACTGGTTCAAAAACCACAGTTGTTCTTGGGGAAAAGATAGAGGTATATCCCGTTTTTTTGAGATGGATACAATTGTTTGATCGGTATCGTTTGCGGTTGTATTGTTCTGGGACAGCAAGGAGATAACTTTTGCTTTATGTAATACCAGTAAATCCCGATCTTCCGATGTCATTACCCCTTTGGGAGCGCGAAAACGCAACGTATCGCCCTCTAGCCACAATTTGATACCGCGTTGGGCAAGTTCAGCTAAAAATTGATTGAGATTCATAGAGCGCCCTCCTCCATCTCATAGGAACGGAGTACGCCACGTCTGCGGACATCCAATGTCGCGCAATGAAAAGATCCTAAGAAAGGATAGTAACTTTCAAACTCACAGGGAATGGGTTTAAAACCCCAGTCTTTCAATGCTTTAATCGTGTATTCCTGAGATTTTTCCACGATAACTCGCTCTTCGTCGAGACTCAGTACGTTCATGTTTATCCAGTGACTGATCACTTTTGTGTCATAGAGCGTCATCGGCGTTCGGTTAGGTTTAGGTGCGAGCAAGATATCCCAATGTTTGAAGTAGTCAGGCAGATTGTCAACATCGATGAACAGGGGATTTACCAATACCTTTCCGGGAGCGAGAGGAACTAGAGTGGTGTCAATGTGCAAGGCTTGCGGGCAGAGTGACTGAACTTCGTGAACTCGATATTCATCACCCAGGTGACGCCGCACCCATTCAATCCCAAGGCTATTGGTGACATGACTTTTCTGTACAAAAATATCCCGTCCAAAGCGCACGAAGTCTGCGGCATCAAATGTTGGTTCAAATTCAGTGATTACAAAGCCCATTTCTTCACCTAGAGCGGGAGTTTTGTAATCTGGGTCATACTGTGCATCGAGTAGCTGTGGTTTGGGAGCAGCGACCCACTTAGCTCCTGCCTTTAAGTATTCCTTGAGTAGGGAGCGATAAGCCCAGGACTCGAAATAACGAGTTCGATCCGCCATTGGAGCTTCAATAATTTCATTCCCAATTACCAAGAAAACGTCGCGGGGATTGGCTGCACAAAAGCCATTCATTACTTCCCAAGCAGGTGTGCGGAAAGAAGCAGAGTAATCAACAACATCAGGCCGACGTACAACCACTCCTTCCGATTCAAGAATATGAGCAAATTCATCGACACACTTGGTAGCAGCCTGAACGAGCCACTCTGGATAGGGAAGTGGTTGAAACTGTGTCCGCTTGCTCAGGGTCTCCATTTGTTTTTCTTGACCGGGAAGCACGGTAGCTCGATGGATTGTATGCCACGAGGAAACCATCGCTCCGTCAACAATGCCAACTATTACCTCTTCAAGTGGGTCCCATTCATTGTAAGAACACACTGGACATCGATCGCTACCTGTGTTTGAGCGCTCAAATGACTTGGGCGAGGCCAATTCAATGAATGTATTTTTTTCTAAAGGCTTAAGCTCCTTGTGTGGCTGCTGAGTCCGTAAAAGTTCAAGCTGTTGAGACATTAATTGAAGCTGCTGCGCGATAATTTTTTCTACATTCGTCTGAGGCTCTTGGTTCTCATTAGGTATGTTCATTACTTTATCTTTAGGAACGGCTACGGGTACATTCAATGTTTTTGTTTGAACTAATTGTGGGGGCGTTATACTAGATTCTAAACTTGCCGGGGTTAGGTTAATCTGATATAGTTGGTTTTCTTTATAAATTTTTTGTTCCGTTTCAAATGACATATTTTGCTCAATGTAGGTAGCCAAAGCGTCAATGGTTTCCAACTCGTCAAAAAACTGTTGAACTCCAATCTGAACTTTAAAAGTGCTTTGAATGCTTCGCATAGCTTCTAAAAGAAGTAGTGAATCAGTCCCCATTTCTAAAAAAGTGGTAAATTCATCTATTTCATCGATTTCTATTTCCAGCAAGTTCGCCACCAAAGAAATTAATGTTGAGCGAATGCTGCCCGCTTGTGTAGTTTTTACTTCTAAATTTGCCTGTTGATTTTGGGAAACAAGGCCCATTCGTAGATTAAATATATTTATTTCTGTTTTCTTTAGAGGCATAGTTTCAGCATATTCATGTAGTGTCCGACGATCTACCTTGCCATTAGGTGTTAATGGCATGGCATCTAACATTACGAATACTGCTGGAATCATGTAAGTGGGCAGTTTCTTTTTGAGAAAATCGTGCAGGTTCTTGCGAGAAATTGCTGTGAAGTCACTGGGAAGAATGTAGGCTACCAGGTATTTGCGATCTGAAACCTCTTGTCGCAGTACGATCGCACTTTCTAAAATTGCTGGGTGTTGAGATAATACTGCCTCAATTTCGCCGAGTTCGATGCGGAAGCCGCGTATTTTTACCTGATTGTCAATACGATCGATGTATTCGATATTGCCATCTGGTAGATAACGAGCTAAGTCACCAGTTTTGTAGAGGCGCGAACCCAGTTCGTCACTGAAAGGATTGGCAATAAATTTCTCTTGAGTTAAATCGGGACGGTTGAGATAACCTCTGGCTAAACCAACACCCCCGATGTGGATCTCTCCTGGCATTCCAATGGGTACAGGTTGGTTATGAGTGTCGAGAATATAGATTTTAGTGTTAGCAATGGGGTGTCCAAGCAATTCTGGAGCGTCTTTTGTACGCACACGAGGCCGATTCGCTCCGATGTTGTAGACTGTTGACCAAACTGTGGTTTCCGTCGGACCGTACAAATTCCACAATTCGGCGCATCTCTCTAGCAGAGTGTCAGCTAGTTTTGTGGGTACAGCTTCGGCACCACAGAGGATTTTCAGATTCCGTTTTCCTTGCCATCCAGCAGCTAACAGTAAGCGGCAAGTAGCAGGCGTGGCTTGCATAACAGTAGCATCTGATTCTATGAGTTTTTTCAACAACAGGTCACCGTCAACAGCCGTTTCGCGGGTGGCTAAAACTAGCTTGGCTCCTACAATCAGGGCCAAGTAGAGTTCTGGTGTAGCCATGTCAAAAGATATGGTATTAATTGCCAGCAAAATATCTTGCTGTGTCAATCCAGGTGTCAGGCGCATAGAATTTAATAAGTTGACCACCGATCGGTGGCAAATTTGCACGCCTTTGGGGTTTCCTGTAGACCCTGATGTGTAGATAACGTAGGCTAGGTTATTGGGGGGAACAGTGCTGCTAGGGTTCTCGTTTCTATGCAAAGCAATTTCTTCCCAGTCAGAATCCAAACAAACGACCAGTGCAGAATGTGAGGGAAGTTTCCCGACCAGCTTGGACTGGGTGAGCAGCAACGGCACCGAGGAGTCTTCCAGCATGAAACTCAGCCGTTCAAAGGGATAAGCTGGATCGAGAGGAACGTATGCACCACCGGCTTTGAGGACACCCAAGAGTCCCACTATCATCTCGATGGAACGTTCCACACAAATTCCAACCAAAACTTCTGGCCCTACGCCCAAGCTTTGCAGGTAATGTGCCAGTTGGTTAGCCCTTGCGTTCAATTCTCGATAGGTCACTTGCTCCCCTTCAAAAACCACCGCAATGGCATCAGGTGATCGCTCTACCTGTTCCTCAAATAGCTGGTGGATGCACTTATCTTGGGGATATTCTCTTGTAGTGTTATTCCACTCGACTAATAACTTATGCCGTTCGGCGTCTGTTAAATTTTCTTCGCTTCTAAGTTGCTGTTCTGGATTAAATGCTGAAATTTCTGATTTATTTAAAGGAGCTACCATGTGTCTAAGTTTAATTACAAATAAGAGAGCTGCGGGAGCGAGTTTCACATTGAGGACAATTTTGTAGTAGCAATATTTCTTACCGGACGCTGCTATTGCACCCCTACGTCCGTTCTTGAATGCCTTGGCAGCAGTAATATTCTGATTTGTCGAGCCACTCCCCCTATAGATTCAATTTCATCTTTTTGCCAGCCGTATTCATCAGCTTATTTATTTGTGATTTCTTTCTAGACATACTTAAGATAAGTCTTTAGATAGATGCTTGTCAAGGGAAATCAATAAAATTTCTGTAAACAAAAAGTCACGGAAGGTAAAACTTCAACATTTCGTTGTTTGGGCGTGAATAACGTAGAAAAAGGTTGAGAAGAAATGCCTCCATTTACATTAGACCTTTCCCATAATCCCCAATCCTTCTCCCCGCTTGGTTTTTCGGGCTACCGACCCCCTCCAAGATTCGGTAGCCCGAAACCAACGCTTCAATAAGGGTTTCAACAGTTTTTCAGCTCTGACGGCATTGTTTGCGAATAAGTCTTAAATTTTTACAGTCTGTATATTTTCTTAAGATAAATAAATAACAAAAAAAAGATGTGAAACCCCCTTGACAGGAATCTATCTAAAGAAATAGAGTTTTTATATCGAAAAATACAAGCCAGTTAGCTGATTCCCAACTAAGTGAGAAGAAGTATTGCCTCTGTCAGCAGGTATTGCATCATTACTAGGTTGAGGATAAAAATTGAATTCTCACACATCTATTTTTTCAGAAGGCAGGGAGCGATCGTCAAATATGACCCTTGTGGATTCGCAAAAAAATCAAATTGTTTGGTTTGTTCTAACGGTCGGTAGTGACACCTGTGCGAAACCTCGGTTAAATCAATGATTCAAGACTTAGATGAAACTCTGAAAGAATTACTCAGTCAAGAACTTTCTCTGAAATGGAACCGTACTGATTTTGAAATTAGCTTTGCTGCCCCAGATAATAATTTTGCTGACCTCCATCCTCCAGCTACTATTAATTTGAACCTGTTTCTCTATGACATTCGAGAAAATATAGAGTTGCGTAGCAATGAGTGGATCGTAGAACGTCAAAATAATGGTAGTGCGCTCAAATATCCGCCTCCTGTTAGAGTTGATTGTTCATATTTAATTACAGTTTGGTGTGCAGACAAGGAGATTAAACAGGAACACCGTTTTTTAGGTGAAGTTATGAAGATACTGATGCGCTACCCCAAAATTCCCACTGAGTTTTTGCGTGGTAGTCTCCAGGGAAAAGAACCTCCGTTGCGAACAATGGCTTTGCGTCCCCCTCAATCCCAAAATTGGTCGGAATTATGGCAAGTGATGGGAGGGAAGCCTAAAGCAATTCTAAGTTATACTGTTACCATTGCAGTAGATGTTCATGAACCTGTAGAAGCTGGAAAGCTTGTGCAGGAGTCGATAATAAATTATTCTCAATTAGGAGAATAAAAGTATGTTAGCAAAGGAACAGACAAAAAATCGGGTGGCGATCGCCGGACAAGTTAAAGATGCTGAAACTAAGTTAGCACTTCCTGGGGCTTTAGTAGAAATTTCCCAAATGCCAGAAGAATTTAAAAATGGGCTAGATTTGCAGGCTCTCCAGTATGGTAAGAGTTGGGAAAAAATGCTTAAGCGTCCTGACCGAACTATAACTGCGACTGATGGATGCTTTTACTTTCTAGACTTGCCTGATGGAGGCTATACATTAACTGTTTCGCTGCCAAGTGCAGGAACCCGTTACGGCGTAGCTAACTCTGAACGAATACAAATAGTAGACTCTAAAAATGGTAAAATTAATTGGAGTGATGTTGGCCTAAACCTTAATGTAGCCAATATTTCCAAAGAAAAAATTGTTTAGTCTTCTTAAAGGAATCAATCTCCATGCCTTATTTATCTCCAGGTGTATATGTTGAGGAAGTTGCCTCTGGTTCTGCCCCCATTGCAGGAGTCGGAACAAGCACTGCTGGGTTTATTGGTATTATAACCCAAAATAACAAGGAGCCACAAAGCGACCAAAGTTCTGGAGGAAATAAACCGACTAAGGATCAATCAGAACAATCAAAAACTTCACCCGAAGCAGACAAAAAACCAGAACAAAATCAGACTACATTAATACCAACAGGTACACTTAAGCTATGCACGAACTTCGCTGAGTTTGAAAAGTTCTTCGGCAGTTTTTCAAGTTCTGGGCTAAAACAAAAAACAAAAACATTTCTGTTGGCTCATGCCGTTTACGGTTTTTTTACAAATGGGGGGACGCGCTGCTATGTAGTACAAGTCAACACTGAGAGCGGTATTGAGGGAGCTTTGAAAAACTTTGAAGCGATCGATGAAATTGCCATTGTTGCTGCGCCTGGAATTACTACTCCAGAGGCTCGGAGTGCCATCATCACTCATTGCCAGCAGAAAACAGGCGATCGCTTTGCTATCTTAGATTGTGCTGAAAGCGATACGAGCGATGGAGTTAATAATAACAAGCCTACTAATTCCAAATATGCTGCATTCTACTTCCCTTGGATTCAAGTTTTTGACCCGGACACCAAACAGGAAATATCTGTACCGCCCAGCGGTCACATTGCTGGAATTTACGCTCGCGTAGATGCACAAAGGGGGGTTCATAAAGCACCAGCAAATGAAATTGTGTTGGGAGCGCTGGGACTCAAGCAGAATCTCAGCAAAAATCAACAAGATGGTCTAAATCCCCAAGGAATCAACTGCATTCGCAATCTCAACGGCAATATTCGGGTGTGGGGCGCACGTACCATTGGAGGCGATGCCAATGGCGAGTTCAAATATATCAATGTCCGTCGCCTATTTAACTATCTGAAAAAGTCGATAGACCAAGGGACTCAGTGGACGGTATTTGAGCCGAATTCTCCGGAACTATGGGCAAAAATCCGTCGTAACGTCACAGCTTTCTTGATGACCGTTTGGCGTAGCGGTGCTCTGTTCGGCAATACACCCGAACAAGCTTTCTACGTTAAATGCGATGAAGAAACCAATCCTCCTGAATTGCGCGAACAAGGACAAGTTATCACTGAAATTGGTGTGGCTATAGTCAAACCGGCAGAGTTTGTCATCTTCAATCTCAGCCAGTGGGCCGGGCCAGGTAAATAATAACGGTTTCCAGGGGAAGTTAAAATGCTGACGGAGCGAAAACCACATACAACACCAGGTGTCTACCTGGAGCAAATATTTCCAGCCCCTTCTCCAGAGTTAATCACAGGAGTCCCTGCATTCTTGGGGGTGATGAAGGTTAAAGATGCGGAAAAAAAAGAAAAAAAAGAAGATTCTAATCAACCGAAGCTATTAAAGCTTTGGCCGCAGTTCGATCAATTTTTTGATCGGGCGTCATCTGGAAGTTACCTTGCTCATGCAGTACGCGGTTTTTTTGAAAACGGAGGTCGTCTGTGCTATGTGGTTC
>NZ_JAUBOX010000009.1:138225-143978 GCF_036700445.1 Microcoleus sp. T3_B1 | reverse complement strand
TCTGGTGGCTGTGGGCTTTTTCATTCCTTTATTTTACCAGATGCCGCCACTTAAGTTTTTTTGACCTGAATCCTTACAAGATTTGAGCCAACTTCCCTTCCTCAAGAAGCAGATCGAGAGATTATCTAATGAGTCCAATCTAGACGGGGAAATTCAGCGAACAGAGCGCAAAATTCGTCGCCCTAAAGGTGCTGGTATCATTACAGGTAAAGCCCTCATTCAGCTTCGCTCTCGCGCTCGGCAATTTTTGAATTGGGTGGGTCGCTGGGTTAAGGAGCAGGAATCGCGCTTAGCTGAAAGCGAAAATTATCTTCAGAAAGAAGCCAAACAGTTAAAACAAGATATTGAGAATCTTCAAGATATGGTTCTCCAAGAATTAGATACCTTTGAGGCGACAAAACCTCCAGTGTTTATTTTAGCTGGTATTGCCTGTTGCCGAAAAGCTGTGGAAGACATCGGCAATATCTTCGATCCAGATACCGAATTGTCAACCGCAGAACCTGACCCAAAATATATCCTGCACGCGGAGCTGTTAAGAATGCCATCTATCCCGATCGACGATGACTGGGAACTAGATATCGCTAATCCTGAAGCGGGTATAAAGGGAATTTTGGAGTTAGTCAAAAATGATATTTGGGATTGGCAACAAGCATTCGATATGCAAAGTTATGTCTGTAGTTCAAAAGCGGTCGGAAATCACGAGGCTACGGCGCAAATCATCGAATACCTCGAACACAACCCCGAATCAACATTAGACCTCGATCGGCTAAAGGACGAACGCAATAATCGGATTGAAGAGTGTCAAGGAATTTTGCAGGAGCAGGTCGAGACTACTAGCAAACAGCTCGAAAGTGCCGTAGCTTTTGGTTTACTAAGAGAAACAGATAGAAGTGCTTATGCAGCACAGATTGAAAGCATTAAAAATGCTCATGTAACAACCAGGCGGTTTTCCGAAAAAATTGAGCTGCTTCGGGCGATCGGTCAAGGAATTAGCGCCAAGCGCCAGGAACAGATCGATCGAGTATCCGAGGAATTAGAGAGTCTTCAGCAAACAGGTATAGCAGATGCCGATCGTACCAGAATTTGCAGTGTATTGGAGCAAGGCGATATCCTGACGGCTAAGGAATATATATCTATGCTGCAAGAGCGGCGATCGCTTCCTGAACCAGAGGAAAAAAGAGATGCTTTTAAAGACTTCTTCGAGCATAAGTATGCTGCGATCGAAAAAGTGCTTGAGGAGTGCGATCGCGATCGACAAAAAAAGCAAGACCTAATTCCCAATATTTCCAAAGGGAAAAGTATCGCAAAAATCCAGATACCGCAAGGAACTCAAGCCAAAAAAGCCGCTGATATGCTAGACGCTTGGTTTGCAGCCAAGGGAAGGAAGCAAGAAATCACAGAGAAAGATGCTCGCCAAATTCTCAGCAACCTCGGTTTTAACATAACATCTCTTACATTTAAAAAATCAGGACAAAATACCTGGATTGACGTTAATGCTGAGCCGATATTTGACCAAAATCGCTGTCCTGTGTCTGCCTATGGTTCAGCCGCGAAGGGCCATTACCGCATTCTTTGTGTATGGGATAGACCGAACGAACAGGATCTCCTCAATGCCGTTGGAGAAACAGCTCTTGGAGGGCCGATATTCGTCTTTCATTTTGGGCGAATGACTGAAAAGAAACGCCGAGATTTGGCTGATTTGTGTCGGCAGCGTCGGAGCACTTTCATTGTGATAGATGATGTGCTGATGCTCTACCTTTGCGGAGAACAAAAAACACGCTTACCTGTATTGTTTGATTGTACCTTACCCTTTACTTTCTTAGAACCTTATAAAACCGCAGCAGGAGAGGTTCCGCCTGAGATGTTTTACGGGCGAGTACGAGAACGGGAATCCATAATCGATCCTCTTGGTTCTTGTTTGATTTATGGAGGTCGGCAGTTAGGTAAAACCGTTTTGCTTAAGTATGTACACCGGACTTTTCATGGAACCGACGCGGGAAGGAACGCCCTATTTTTGGATATTAAAGAAATTGGACGCAACCAAGCTTTAGATAAGATTTGGGATTTACTAAACGGAGAATTGGATAAATTGAAAATTCCTGATACCAATCGGCGCAACTCCGTTCGCGAAAGCAGCTTGCTGCGGATTAAAAATTGGCTGGAATTGGACAAGCAGCGGCGCTTTTTGCTGTTGTTGGATGAGGCAGATAATTTCCTTGAAGCCGATGGTAAGGAGGATTTCCTCCGCTGCGATGAACTCAGAAAATTAATGATGGAAACTGACCGACGTTTTAAGGTAGTCTTTGCCGGATTGCACAACGTTCTGAGAACCACTAGACAAGCAAATCATCCGCTGGCTCACTTTGGCAGGCCGATCTGCATTGGGCCTCTGCTGAATAATGGTGAAATGCGTGCGGCAACAGCTTTGGTAGAACGTCCGCTGGCTAGTCTTGGCTATCGTTTTGAATCACTTGATTTAATCCCGCGCATTCTTTGGCAGACTAACTATTATCCGAGCTTGATTCAACTCTATTGCGAGCAGTTACTCAAGCACATTACTAACCCAGATGTCCCTACTTTCGATCCTAAAATTAGTCCGCCTTACGTGATTACTTCTCGCCATGTAGAAGAAGCTTATCAAAGTCAAGACCTTCGCAATAATATTCGCGATCGCTTTAAGTTGACATTGGGGCTCGATAAGCGCTACGAGGTAATTGCCTACTCGATTGCTGATGGCTCTCAGGAGGATGAAACAGGCATGGAGGATGGGTTTTCTGTATCTTGGATTCGCGAACAAGTCTTGTATTGGTGGTCTGACGGATTCGCGGGAAGGTCATCGGAAGATGAAATCCTGGCTTTACTAGAAGAAATGGTCGGATTAGGAGTTTTACGAGAAACCAATCCAGGTTACTTCACTCTGAGAAGTTCTAATTTAGCCTTGCTTATGGGTACGCAACCAGAAATTGAAGCAGAACTTCTGAGACCGCGTGAAGCTCCACCTGAATACGAACCTGCTACTTTTCGGTCTCCTCTTGTCAAAAATAAAGCTGATTCCCGGCGCAGTCCTTTAACTGTTCAACAGGAATCAGAGCTGCTGCGCCCGGAGAATCGTGTCTCTATTATATTTGGCTGCCAAGCCGCAGGAATTGACGATTTGAGAGTTTTTATGATGGAAGCAGCAGCTAGTAAGAAGGATTGCAAAATTCACTATCACTATTTAGAAAATCTCTCAGACCTATCGGATTTCAGCCAGCGTTTGACAGAAATTATTTACCATCGTAAAAAAGATATCACGCTCGTTGTTGTATCAGCCACCACCCTTTGGAGTAAGGATTGGGTTGATGAGGCAATTAAGAAAATCAAAAGATTGAAGAAAGAAGCGTTTATTCAGCTTGTTTTTGTCGCCGATCCTCAGAAGGCTTGGCAGTTAGTTATTCCTAATTCGATAGGTTTAGATTCCTTTAAGGAACTAAGATTTTTCAGCCTCAAACCTTGGCACGATGCGGCGCTGCGACATTGGTTGGAAGATGCTAAGTTGCCCAGCGGACTAGAAGTTAGAAAGAAGATTACGGAAGTTACAGGGAATTGGTCAAACCTGTTGCAAAAATTCTATCAATTTTCCCAAGCTAATCCGCATCGCTGGCAAGATTCCTTGGCGGAACTGAAGAATCAATTTAATAAATCTGATAAATTAATTAATTCAATGGGCTTTGACGGTTGCGAACCTCAAAGAAAACTGGTAATGAGAACTTTGGCCCAATGGGGAGAAGCAGCAGTGGTTGAGGAATTAATTGAGGTTCTGGATGATGTATCGCCTGAAATTGTCAAGCAGACTCTCCGATGGGCGGAACTCCTCAGTCTTGTCTCGCATTTAGGAAATCAGAAGCAAGACGGTAAGGATTACTGGCAGATTGACCCTGTAGTTGGTCGTCTGCTCGAATCTATGGCAGAGTAATACAAACTTTCTGCTGTGCGATGTACTCAAGCAGATATCTGACTTAAGATAGGCGATCGCCCGCAGCAGCTAAGTCTAAGCTAGAAATTGTTCCATAAACCTAATTGAGGAAAAAAAGATGAGTAGCGGTCACGCCAGCCATAAAGGCTCTTCCACAAAACCCAATACCAACACTAACGGTCAAATTACATCTCCTGACGACCAACCCGCTGACCCGCTAAATCAAGAAACATCCGGTTATCCGTTCCATAACGAAGCAATGGAAAATCCTGTTGCCACCGCGCGGCCCGACGAAGAGGCTGAGTCTGGCGAAGAACAGCAATAGTTATATCGATTAAATTGTCATCGATATCCTATCTGCGACGCGGTTGATTAGATGTTTGATAAAAATCCGGTTTGTACTAATTACATCTTGCACTTCCATAGTCCGCCAGGGATTAGAATCTCCGGCGGACTATTTGGGCAGGTTCAGTAGTACCTCATATCAAATCCGTTGACATCGGAATTATTATCTCTCTCTTCTCTTTCTCTGTGTCCTCTGTGCCCTCTGTGGTTTAATCATTCCGATACAACCAATTGATATCACAGCTTCAGAACAAAGGACTAAAGTCCTTACTACAAAACTATTTAACCTATAAAATTCAAGTTAGGAATTATTGAGAAATGAGCGAGATTAACCAACTATTTCAAAAAGACAAATTGCCGGAATTGGGGTTAGTCTGTATTACAACATCCAATGAAGTTCGCTTTCGCACTGTCACGCGGAAGCGACTTTTACAGCTTTCGGAAACTGAACAAGAAACAGTATTGCGCGAGCTTTATACAGACAACTTAAAGCGGCTTGACAAAGCGATCGACTTCTGTTCCGTTAATCAGATTAAGCTCTACCGCATGACTTCTGCACTGTTCCCTTTTGCAGATACAGATTTGGGGGAAGCAGTGCTACACTCCATGACTGAGGAATTGCGGACTACGGGCGATCGCGCTTTGTCTTTGGGCATCCGCTTGGTACTCCACCCGGATCAATTTGTCGTCCTCAGTTCCGACAAGCTTTCTGTGGTTGAAAACAGCATTAAAATTCTCGCGGCTCATGCTTTAATTTTAGATATGTTGGGACAGCCCCGATCGCCCCAGGCACTGATGAACATTCACGGCGGCAAGAGCGATCGCACTTCGCAGCTCAAATCAGTCATCCGCGACTTGCCAGAATCCATTCGATCGCGCTTAACCTTTGAAAATGACGAATACGCTTACAGTTCCTCGGAAATTTTAGAAGTTTGTCTCGATACCGGCGTACCAATGGTTTTTGACGCCCACCACCACGTCATTCACGAACATTTAGAAACTTACGACGATCCCAGCGTTGCCGAAATGCTCGCAGCAGCCCGCACAACTTGGTCTGTTCCTGAATGGCAATTAGTGCATATATCGAATGGCAGAGAATTTTTTGCCGATCCGCGCCACAGCGATTTAATTACAGAAATGCCTAATTGCTATTATCAGGCTCCTTGGATTGAAGTAGAAGCTAAATTTAAAGAATTAGCTATTGAAAAGTTGCGCGCCGAATGGTTGTCGGCGAATGTTCCACAATTTAGCAATGTCTCGTAGGGGCGGGTTTTACCAACAATAATTGCCTAAAACCAATAATCTCGAAAACCCGCCCCGCCCAAGAGTCAATCGCAAGAACAGGCAAGATGCCTGTTCCACAAAGAAGGAATTTTTTTGTGGGGTGGGCCGCAAGAACAGGCAAGATGCCTGTTCCACAAAGAATGAGATGCCTGTTCCACAAAGAATGAAT
>NZ_JAUBOX010000009.1:88216-138125 GCF_036700445.1 Microcoleus sp. T3_B1 | reverse complement strand
TTTGTTGTGGGGTGTCCCGCAAGAACAGGCAAGATGCCTGTTCCACAAAGAATGAATTTTGTTGTGGGGTGTCCCGCAAGAACAGGCAAGATGCCTGTTCCACAAAGAATGAATTTTGTTGTGGGGTGTCCCGCCCGGTTTAGTCCGACAATCCGACAGGGGTTAAAAACCCCTGTCTCATAGCTAAAGTCCTCTAAAAGAGGACTAAAATAGATAGATATAGAGATCATATTTCCAGTCGGTTTAAACCGACTTTAGCTTTGAGGCAGGGGTTTAAACCCCTGCCGGACTGCCGGATTACCCGACTGTCGAACTGCCGGAATCGGTAAAAACCGCGTTAATACAACTATAAAATTATGTGCGGAAGATTCACTTTAACTACTTCAGGTCAAATCATCGCCGAATTCTTCAAACTGTCGGGAGTTCCCGATATCAAACCGCGATACAATATCGCCCCAACTCAATCAGTTGCCACAGTAACAGTTGAACCAGAAAAAATGCAGCGACATTTTCAATTTATGCGCTGGGGGCTGATTCCAAGTTGGGCAAAAGACATGAAAATAGGCAGCAAGATGATTAACGCGCGATCGGAAACTGTAGCCGAAAAACCTGCTTTTCGCAGCGCCATCAAGCACAGGCGATGTTTGATAGTCGCTGACGGTTTCTACGAATGGCAACAGCAGGGAAAGAACAAACAGCCTTACTATTTTCAAAAGGCAGACGGCGAACCTTTTGCTTTTGCCGGTTTGTGGGAAAATTGGGAATCTCCTGAAAAAGAAAACATTGTATCTTGCACTATAGTTACTACCGCTGCTAACGAAACAGTCCACCCGATGCACGATCGAATGCCAGTGATTCTCCCCGACAGCGATTGGGAACAGTGGCTAGATCCTGCTGTTAAAAATGCTCAGGAAGTTTTGCCCTTGTTAAAACCCTATGCTTCCGAAGCGATGAAAGCAAAGGCCGTAAGTGCGATCGTCAACAGTCCAAGTAGAGACACTCCCGAATGTATTAGCGATCGGCAATAAATCATTGCAGCGGACAAAACCGCGATAGTTTGAGTTATGATGTAAAATGATGTTTGAGTTGTAGCTTGGGTTTTCTCAAGATCAGTTTAACTCAGTTGTTATTTGCTCAAACATTTTTTAAACCTTAACATCAGTTAGAAGACAAAAAATATGATCGGATACGTTACACTAGGTACCAACGATATTGAAAGTGCAGCCAAGTTTTATGATGCTTTGCTTGCTGAAATTGGCGCTCGACGATTCATAGAATTCGACCAATTTATCGCATGGGGTCTTTCTCCAGATCTACCAGCACTTGCTATTACAAAACCCTATGATGGTAACACAGCAACTGTTGGCAATGGAGTAATGATAGCTCTTAAAGTTGACAGTCCCGAAAAAGTCAACTTAGTTTATAACAAAGCGATCGAACTTGGGGCTAAGGATGAAGGAGCGGCAGGGCCAAGAGGCGTGTTGCCGGGGTTTTATGCGGGATATTTTCGGGATATTGAGGGGAACAAGCTGAACGTGTTTTGTATGCCTGGGCCAAACACTTAATCTTTTTGTTTTTCGTGAATCTCGAAGAAAAAAAGCTATTTCCGATCGTTAGCTATTAGTTATCAATCCCTAAATAAGAGTTGATAACTAATAACTAATGGCTAATGACTAATAACTAAATTAGCTATCGTACATCCGCGCTTCAGCAGCCTCGGGATTTTCCTCGCAATACTCGTCAAAAGCCGTTTTTTCAAGCTTCATCGATCGCTGGTGAGAAGCCTCTGCCTGCATTTCTTCTACAATATCCCACGCTACCGCGCACTCTCTAGAGGTAGCGCCTTTTTCGGCACAGATAGTTCTGGCATCCGCGATCGCCTGTTCGATTTGTTCCTCAAATAAAACACTCTTCGGCTTCTCAAGAAAATCGCTTTTTGTCAATATATCCGTGACCGAAATAATGCCCACTAGCTCGTCCTTAATCACCGGCGCCCGGCGGATGCGGGTATTGGCGAACAACCTCGCCACGTATTCCACGCCCAAGTCGGGATTGACCGTAATGCAAGGTTTGGTCATAATCTCGAAGACGCGGACTTTTTTCGGGTCTACTCCGTAGGCTGCTACTTTATAGACAATATCCGTTTCTGTCACAATGCCATAGGCATCTTGTTCGTGGCGACGTTCCACAATCAACGCGCGCAAACACAAATCGTTCATCATCGCCACCGCTTCAGCTACCGTTGCTGAACCGCGAATGGTAACAACATCTGTGGTCATAATGTCTTGGGCTTTCATCATCATTGTTTATTCCTTCCCGCTGATAAAGTCTACTGCGTCCCGATTTGGGGCTGTCCATTTGATTTGCGATCATCATTAGGACTTACCCTCACAAACCCGGTTTCTACCAAAATTTTGGGTTTAGTAACGATAAATTCCGGGTTAGCAACCAGGTTTCTGAGAAATCGTGCGATCGCAAACTAATCATAAAACCTTTAACGGCACTCGCGATGACAAGTTGCCTGAAACAGCCGCTCGCTGCCCATGAGCCTCTGGACTCCGCGATTTAGCCCTCAGACGGGGCTAGCGTGCGATCCTCCAAGCAAGAGTGAAGTATTGGGGCGATCGATCTTTGAGCTTGTGGGACTCAGATTTTCCAGCCCCAGTCTCAAAGAAGCAAAAGTTAACACAAACTAACCAACTGCTTGCGCTCGCACAGATCCCCGCCTCTGATAAACTTGATGGCTGGGAGTGCAAAATAGCACAAGGCACGCATCAGCAGTTGGGAGGATCTAGTTCGTGGACAATGTAATCGGTTTAGAGATCATCGAAGTAGTTGAGCAGGCAGCCATCGCCTCCGCTCGCTTGATGGGCAAAGGCGAAAAAGATGAAGCTGACAGAGTGGCTGTAGAAGCCATGCGGGAGCGCATGAACAAAATTCATATGCGCGGCCGCATCGTGATCGGCGAAGGCGAGCGCGATGACGCACCGATGCTTTACATCGGGGAACAAGTAGGTATTTGTACCCGCGAAGATGCCAAAGATGTCTGCAACCTAGATGAATTGATCGAAATTGACATCGCTGTTGACCCCTGCGAAGGTACTAACCTGGTGGCTTACGGTCAAAACGGTTCGATGGCAGTTTTGGCAATTTCTGAAAAAGGTGGTTTGTTTGCGGCACCGGATTTCTACATGAACAAATTGGCTGCTCCGGCGGCTGCTAAGAATCATGTAGATATTCGCAAAACGCCGACTCAAAACCTCAAAATTATCTCTGATTGTCTCGGCCGCGGTGTTGAAGATTTGGTGGTGGTGGTCATGGATCGCCCCCGACACAAAGATTTAATTAATGAAATTCGGGCAGCGGGTGCAAGAGTTCGGCTGATCAGCGACGGCGACGTTTCGGCAGCAATTTCTTGCGCGTTTTCTGGTTCCAACATCCACGCACTTATGGGTATTGGTGCAGCACCGGAAGGTGTGATTTCCGCAGCAGCAATGCGCTGCTTGGGCGGTCACTTCCAAGGGCAGTTAATTTACGATCCGGCTGTTGTAAAAACTGGTTTGATCGGTGAAAGCAAAGAGAGCAATATCGCCCGCCTGAAAGACATGGGCATCACAGACCCAGACAAGATTTACAATGCTGAAGAGCTGGCATCTGGAGAAACAGTTCTGTTTGCAGCTTGCGGGATTACTCCCGGAACGCTGATGAATGGAGTTCGCTTCTTTGGCGGCGGCGCTCGCACTGAAAGTTTGGTAATTTCTTCTCAGTCGAAAACTGCTCGGTTTGTGGATACAATCCATATGTTTGACCAGCCGAAATCTTTGCAATTGAATTAGTGATTAGTTAGGGGTTAACAGTTAAATGTTAACAATTAACAGTTAAATGTTAACAGTCACCGATGATTAGCAATTAGCGATAAACTAAGAACTAATAACAGGTGACTGTTAACAACTAAGAAAGAAATAGTGACAAATCACAGATATGAATATTGCAGTCGTAGGTCTCAGCCACAAAACAGCGCCGGTAGAAGTTCGCGAAAAACTGAGCATTCCAGAACAGAAAGTTGAAGCCGCGATCGCCCAATTGCGCGGCTACCCGCACATTCAAGAGGTTGCCATCCTCAGCACTTGCAACCGCTTAGAGATTTATATTGTTACCAGCGAATCGGAGCCGGGAGTGCGAGAGGTTATTCAGTTCCTTTCAGAATGCAGTAAAGTTTATGTGCAGTCTTTGCGCCCTCACCTGTTTATTTTGCTGCACGAAGATGCGGTGATGCACTTGATGCGAGTGGCTTCTGGCCTCGACAGTTTGGTGCTCGGAGAAGGACAAATTTTGGCTCAGGTAAAACAAACTCACAAACTCGCTCAGCAGTACAAAGGTGTAGGCAGAATTTTAGAGCGCTTGTTCAAGCAAGCTCTCACAGCAGGGAAGCGAGTTCGCACGGAAACTAGCATCGGTACCGGTGCAGTTTCGATTAGTTCGGCGGCGGCAGAATTGGCTCAAATGAAGGGTCAGCATTTAGCAAGCAGCAAAATTGCGATTATCGGTGCTGGCAAAATGTCGCGGCTTTTGGTACAGCATTTGCTCTCAAAAGGAGCTAGCAATATTTCGATCGTTAACCGCTCTGTGCGGGGCGCGCTGGAGTTGGCCGGTCAGTTTAAAGATGCTCAATTGCACCTGTATCAGCTCTCGGAAATGATGCAGGTAATTGCCGCTTCTGATTTGGTTTTTACCAGTACGGCAGCTACCGATCCGCTGTTAAATAAAGCTAAATTGGAAGCGGTTTTAGACCCGAATCGCCCTTTGATGTTGGTGGATATTTCTGTGCCACGCAACATTGACTCAGATGCGAACGAACTCGCTAATGTGCGATCGTTTAATGTAGACGACTTGAAAGCAGTGGTAGCTCAAAACCACGAAAGCCGCCGCAAAATGGCAATGGAAGCTCAGGGCTTGCTGGAACAGGAAGTAGAGGCTTTTGATCTCTGGTGGCGCAGTCTGGAAACTGTTCCTACTATTAGCTGTTTGCGGGATAAGATAGAATTGATTCGGGAACAAGAGTTAGAAAAAGCTTTATCGCGTCTGGGTTCGGAATTTTCGGAGAAACATCAAGATGTGATTGAATCTTTAACCAGGGGGATTGTGAATAAGATTTTGCACGATCCGATGGTACAGTTGCGCGCTCAGCAGGATATTGAGGCGCGGCGGCAAGCGATGCAAACTTTGCAAACACTGTTTAATTTGGATGTGGATGTCAATCAGCAGTACAGCTAGTTTGTCATTAGTCATTGGTCATTAGTCATTAGTCAGTTGACCCGAAAGCAGGAGTCATATTATGTCCGGTAAATTACCATGAATAAAAATGCCTCCAACCCTTGCGGCAAAAGCATCATTCGGGAGGGTAAATTGCTCGAACCTGATATCAGTTATCATTCCACCAATAACTAATGACTAATAACTAATGACTAATAGGCGAATTTATCAAATAATCCTACTGATTGCGGGGCTAGGGCTGGTTGTTGAGTTTGCCTCCCGCATTTCGGCAGAAATTCTCTGGTTTCAGGAAGTTGGATATCTTCAGGTTTTTCTGTTAAAGCTGAAAACTCAAGGGTTGCTGGGGACGATCGCAATTGCTGTTTCTTCTGTCTTTTTGCTGGGAAATTTGGCTTTAGCCCGCCGCCTCCAACATCCCGTAGAGGAAATGAAATCGCCGGTTGCGGAGGCGCTATTCGCTTCACTGAAGGCGAACAAAACTGGGAAGAATTACGAATTACCTGTTGCTAAATCCCAAATAACCTTTTCCTGGCTGCTGTTGGCGGTATTCGGATTGAGTTCGATCGCAGCTTTGACATCAATTTACTGCGGGCTGTTAGCTGCAAGCAGTATCGCCTATTTCGGTATAGCTGACAATTTACCTGCACCGCCCGTGCAGTTGGGAATTGAGTCAATCCAGCATGGGGCGGTGCAGCTATTTTCTCGCTGGTGGCAGTTAGGCTTGCTGCTGGGGACAATGTTAGCTGTGGTAATTAAGCCTGATTTTTGGCTGCGGGCGATCGCCCTTTTTCTCAGTTTGGCGATCGGGCTGATTGCCACCAGTCGCTGGACAAATGTTTTGCAATATTTTCACCCTATTAATTTTAACACAACCGACCCTCTTTTCCATCAAAATATTAGCTTTTATGTATTTATTTTGCCAATCTTAGATTTGCTAGGATTCGGGCTGACAGTTGTATTTTTGTACAGTTTAGTATCTTGTGCTTTAACATATTTGCTATCGGGAAATAGTCTGAGTCAAGGGAGATTTTGGGGGTTTTCTCGATCGCAGCAGCGGCACTTGTACGGGTTGGGTGCAGCTTCCATGCTAGCTGTTGCATTCCGCTACTGGCTGGGGCGCTACGCATTGCTGTATTCGCGGGGAGACGTTACTTACGGGGCGAATTATGCTGACGTAACGGTACGGCTGCCCTGGTATGGATTTTTGAGTTTTTTGGCGGGGGCGATCGCCGTTTTGATGCTGTGGCAAGTTTACCCATTCAAAATAAAACATGAACTCATAAAAAAGATTATTATAGCGTGGCTAACTTTAAGCTTGTTGGGAACTTGGCTGCTGCCAACAATTGTGCAGCAACTCCTAGTTAAACCTAACGAATTAGCAAGGGAAAAGCCCTACATTAAGCGCAGTATTGCCTTTACTCAAGAAGCCTTTGACCTCAACAATATAGAAATAAAAACTTTCGATCCCGCCGGAAAACTTACTTATGCCGACTTAGAAAAAAATAAACTTACTATTAGCAACATCCGGCTGTGGGACAAGCAGCCGCTGCTGCAAACCACCCGACAGTTACAGCAAATTAGACCCTATTATACATTTCCTGATGCCGATATAGAGCGCTACACAATCAAAAATGAAAAAGCAAAAAAGGGAGATTCTGAAAGCCAACAAGTGTTTCTGGCAGCGCGGGAATTAGATTACACGGCAGTTGCCCCCGAAGCTCAAACTTGGGTGAACAAACACCTGATTTACACTCACGGTTACGGCTTTACTCTTTCTCCGGTAAATACAGTCGGTGTCGGCGGTTTACCCGATTATTTCGTCAAAGATATTGGAGTTGCAGCCCAGGAAGGGGAGACGGCTTTGGAAGTAACCAGCGATCGAATTCGGGCCAGTATTCCGATCGGCTACCCGCGAATTTACTACGGCGAAATCACCGATACAGAAGCGATGGCGCCCACAAAAGTCAAAGAATTCGACTATCCCAGCGGCGAAGACAATGTTTACAATACTTACAGCGGTAGGGGCGGAATTGCGATCGGTTCTATGTGGCGGCGCTGGCTGTTTGCTAATTATCTCAAAAATTGGCAAATGGCACTGACGCGCAATTTTACGCCAGAAACTAAATTGCTGTACCGTCGAAATATTAATAAAAGAGTCCGGGCTATAGCTCCTTTTTTGCGCTACGATTCTGACCCGTATTTAGTAGTAGCGAACGCCAATCTTAGCAATGATGATATAGAAAAAGAAAAAGATGAAAATGGCAACGAGATTAAACCTTCACCCTCGGCCACTGATAAATCTCCCAACTATCTTTACTGGATTATCGATGCCTATACAGCGAGCGATCGCTATCCGTATTCTGACCCCGGCAATCATGAGTTTAACTACATCCGCAACTCCGTTAAAGTAGTGATTGATGCCTACAACGGGTCTGTTGACTTCTACGTTGCCAATCCCTCCGATCCGATTATTAACAGTTGGATGGCTATCTTTCCCGGACTATTCAAACCCCTTGACAAAATGCCTCCGGCTCTCCGCAAACATATCAGATATCCTGTAGATTTGCTGAGCATTCAATCAGAACGCTTGCTAACTTATCATATGGAAGACCCGCAAGTATTTTACAATCGGGAGGATTTGTGGCGAGTTCCCAATGAAATTTATGGCAGCGAACAGCAGCCCGTATCACCCTATTATTTGATTATGAAGCTGCCAACTGAAAAAGCCGAAGAATTTATTTTGCTGCTGCCATTTACACCAGTAAGTCGTAACAATTTAATTGCTTGGATTGCAGGGCGATCGGATGGTAGCGAGTACGGAAAATTGCTGCTGTATCTGTTCCCCAAACAGCGATTAGTTTACGGCCCGGAACAAATAGAAGCTTTAATTAACCAAGATCCGGTTATTTCCGAACAAATATCTCTCTGGAATCGCCAGGGTTCCAAAGCCATTCAAGGAAACTTATTAGTAATTCCCATTGAACAATCTTTACTGTATGTGGAACCTCTTTACTTAGAAGCCGAACGCAATAGCTTGCCAACTTTAATCAGAGTTATTGCTGCCTACGAAAACCGCATCGTCATGGCAGAAAGTCTTGACTTGGCACTCAAGGCACTTTTTCAGCAACGATCTACTAATAAACCGGTCATTATTCGACCTGTGGAAGGAACAGCACCAGCTTTAAATAGTGACTGATATCAATTCCGGTTGCACTCATCATGACTGTTGACTGTTGACTAATGACTGTTGACTGTTGACTGTTGACTGTTGGCTGTTGACTGTTGACTGTTGACTGTTGACTCTGGGTCGAAAAACTGAATGGTTGAGTGTTAAGTGTTGACTCGATTTTATTATTCCGATGCCAGCGGAAACGATATAAATTACTGCGATTTCTGTTCGCTAGCAGCCTTAATATCCTGCCACCAAACATCAACATAGGGCCACATCAATCTCTCGTCTCCTCGCGAATCTAGTTTCACAGTCACCTCATAACGGTCAATATGCGTGAGATCGCCAGTTTTACCATTCAAATACAATTGTTTGGGATTGTCGGTGATAATTTCTACCCTTTGATTCAACAGCGGCAGCATCTGGGTAGAAGAACCCTGAAATGGATTTTTACCTTTTAGCACATAGCCGCCAATCAAAGAGAAGTACATTGAAGCTAGGAAAAATACTGTACATAAACCCACAATTAGCAGTGTTTTTTGTTGTGAAAAAGTGGTATAAATGCTCACATATCCTACGATCATAGTTCCAAAAAACAACAAATTTGGCAAGTACAGCCCATCTTCCAGAAACACGCTACCAAAAAACATGAGGGCTACCTGAAAACCAAATAATGCAGCCACCCAACTCCACCCAGTTAGCAACGATGCAGATAGTAGCCAATTCATTGCTATAGTAAGGACGATCGCCATTGCTATTGCCCCAAGTGGTGCTGCATAATCGTACTGTCTGAAGGGAAGAATAACAAAAAATACTAAAGCATACGCAAAACCCGCAAAAGCCAGTGCTAATCCACTAATTATTTGATTCCAGTTCAGCATGGCGATGGATTTTGAGCTTACTACAGTTAAGCGTTCATCTTCTGTTGTGGTAGTAGCCGTTGAAAATTCCCAGCCGACTAAAGCCAGAAATTATAACCGTAGGGTGCGCCACAAGAACCTTACCGCTAGCTATATTGAGGGGAGGGAACTAATTTTTGACACTCTCCGGGCTAAAGCCACGGAGATTCTTAAGACTTAAGTCTTAAATGCGCTGTCAAATCGCATCTACACGCTCGAAACAACTACTGGCACGAGAAGTATTGCTGTTGCGCTTACTTTTGTTTTTAGATTGCTTTCTGATTCCATCAATAATCCAGTTAGGTACGCTCAACGAATCACTATTACGTGTTTGGACAGGCTCGGCATTGCCGAGTAGCGATCCAACCCAGGAGTTTCACCTTATGAAATCGTTTCAACACGTAGATGGTTGTTCTTACTTGCCTGTCTAAATTCTCAGCTTTAGTTGAGAATTTATTAGATATTTTAACAAAGTTTTATAATTAAAGCCGTCCAGCTTATGACGGGGCTTCAAACCCAATTTTGTGGTGAACCAAGCGTGCTCTCCCAGTTTCCCAAGGTGCAAGATGAACCATGACCGAAAGCACAAATCAGCCGGCTCAGAAGGTATAATTTTCCGAAAACCAGATTATTTAGGGTCGATCGACTTAACAAATTGTTGCACAGGCTGTGGTAGAGCCGGCACAAAAGTCTTTCTAAAACCCTTAACATCGAACACTCGCCACAAAATACCTACCGCTACCGTCAAGAAAAATAACGCTCCCAAAAAATTGAACACAGTAGACAGAAAACCGCTGTCCCTTTTTTTCGGAGGTGTAATATGTTTCATGCGATATACAGCCGGCTCGTAATCTCTCGACTCCTCGCGATTGCGGGGCGGCGTTTTGGGCCGCGAACTCGCACTGCGCTTCTGAGTCAAACCCGTTTTATTAGTTTTAGTAAAACTGCTGGGCGACTTTAGCTCAGAAGCGCCGCGGGTTCCCGTTAACTTGCTAGCAGAAGCCCCCGTTTGGCCAACAGCAGCATCCTGAATTCTGCTGTTAGGGCGCTGAGTCGATTTGCGCTCGGCGAGGGTACGCATCAAACTTTGCAATTGCTGAGTCGCCGCCGGCGGGCGTTCCCCTTTCCTCGCCCAATTTAACAGCATCGCCCCGGTAATCCCGCAGAGATTCGTAGCGCCTACAGAAGCCAGCCGCTTCAGCAGAGGCTGGCTATTGGACACAAAAATCACCAATGCCTCCGGGTGTTCCTGAGCCAAACCGTAAACGCACTGAGCCGTCGCCACCACGAGCATTGCTGGCTTGCTTTGATTTTTGATCGAAGGTTCCAGAGCTCGGTGTGTTTCCTGAGCGTCAGTTGCAATCCAGCCACTGTCGGCAAAAAATCGCATAAACTCTCTAGCTACTTGCTCTTGAGCTTTTTCCACCGCTTGCCCTGTCAGACGATCTATTTCGTCGTACACTACTTCCGGGATATAGCAAGTTCCCACCTTGGAATATTCTTGCCACACTTGGGTTCGGCCCGTCATTAAAACATCTGCATCAAAAGTTACCAATACAGGAGGAAGTTGATTAGCCATGACTTTATCCTATAGGCTCAGATAAGTTATTTAAACTTAATCGATCAAGTTTAAACAAATTTTGGGTTATAAAAAAATCAACTTTTGGTAATAGATAAATTGCCCAGGGCGGGGATCTTAATTGGAAATTAGTAGTTAGGAACCCGATCGCCCTTCAGTTCCCACTTCGATCGCTCAATTCCTAGATTCCACTAATTTACCGCAACCCAAGAGCCTATTACCAAAGATGCCCGACTACTGCTAGTTCCCGATTCCCAGACGGCCAGCCAAAGCCGGAGTCAAAGGCAACAGGGCAGCAATCATCAAGAACAAAGCTAGCAAACCCAAAGCCGCGCGAGCGTCGTCAGGCTCAGTCAGCTCGTTGAGGCTCGGCCGCTCCAGATTCCGCTGTAAAATCAGAATCACGATCGCCCAATACAGAGCCAAAGGATTAACTAAAGAAACGATGGCCAGCACCACAAAAGTCGCCAAAGTAGTGCGGCTGGCTATTTTCCGACCGTAGATGGCTTGCACGATTCTACCCCCGTCCAACTGTCCCGCCGGCATCAAATTAATCGCCGTTATTACCAAGCCCAACCAACCGATAACTACCAGCGGGTGAACGTCAACAATCTGCTGCTGCAACGCCGAACCCAAAACCACTTTTGCCAAAGTTCCCACCAAAACCGAGCCCTTGAAAAATTCTGCGGGAATTTGAAACAAACTGCCGGGGTGAGACAGCAGCAAACCCGTTACCAGCATTAGCACAGAAACTATTCCCCCAGCCGCTGACCCGGCAAAAGCAATGTCAAACAAAACTTTACGGTTGGGCAGCAGCGACTCAAAACGGTCGATCGCTCCAAAACAACCTATCTGCAAAGTTGGTATAAAAAATGGCCAACTCAAGCCAACCTTGTACCGATTTGCCAGCACTCGGCGAGCAATTTCCCCAGAGCCTAAAACCGCCCAAATTCCGGCTGCAATTGGCAAAACTTCTAGATATCTAGCCGGCGAGTTAAAGAAATCGAAACCTAGCAGCAAACCGCCTGTCTCTAAGCTAGTAGCAATTGTTGCCAGCAGCAGCACGACTGCTAGGATTTTTTGAGACAGGGTTGTTGGCTGCGGGTCGTTGGTGCTGGGCAAGATAATAACTACGGGCTTGTCGTCCTGATTTTCTACTAAAAATAGGCGGTAGCGATCGTTTAATCTTTCTTCCAAACTTGCCGTCAAACGTGAGTGTACTTGTTCTGGGTCTCCCCGGAGATTGCCTTTCAAGATTACCCCATCTTGATAGGGAATCGTTTCTGTGGCAAAGAAAGTATCAATTCCAAAGATGCCTTTAATTGCCTTGAGGTCTTCAACTGGAACAGGAATTATTTCTGATTCATTATTCGCAGGCGACGAGGTGACGATCTTAATGGTTTCTGGGCCTGGTGGTCGCTGCGACTCAGGGGCCGAGAAAGCATCGCTTTGGGACTTTACCTCAGCAGCATCCGGCCTCGGCAGCACTGTATCAGATGCAGCCTTACGCAATTGCCGGCCCAGATAAATGTACAATCCCGTGGATGCCACTAGCAGCAACAATACCGCCACTAGATTGAGGTAAATTCCGGCGGCGAACAAACCAAAGAACAGCAGCCAGGGACTCATCAGCGCAACAGACTGCAACCAAGCCAAAATTCCCAGTTTGCCAAAAGGTCTGGCGCGATAAAATCCCCAACCCAGAATTCCCAGAGCAACCAATACGAGCGCAATTGTTGCCGTATTTTCCGATGCAACTATAGGCATTCCGGTTGCTTGCGCCAATAGGGGCTTTAATTGGTCGATCGCGCTGCGGTCGAGTAATAGCATTAAATTTTGGGGAACATGAAATAGAGTTGTTGGGAACATATCCAAACCTGTCGGAAACTAGCCTGATTACTAAGGATAACCTCTGAGGGCTACTCGGCCCACAACCTGCTGTTGCTGTTTGAACATCGCAGGAGCTAGGCTATTGACACAATCGACTTTTTATGATACCACATCGGCTGTGGCAAACCTATACTCAGAAGGGTAGCAGTGTCTACCGACAGGATGCCGGGATACCACCTGACCCAGATAGGCAGTGTTTCGCATTTGTTGTGCGAAACAAAATGCGAAACAAATGCGAAACAAATAAGGTTTAAGCCGCTCTCTACTTTTCGGTAAAGAACGGCTCAAAGCGTTGATGCTATTAGGTTTTATCTACGGGTACGGCAGGACTTGAATCAAAGCCTCGCTCTTGAATTACGAATTTCCGTCGTTCTAGCCATTTTTTGCACCCACTCTGAAAGTCCTGTTTTTGATTTGAGCGAACACTGAGCGACTTGCTGTAGGCTGAGTACATCAGTCGAACTCAGCACTATCAGAGTAGGGAGCGAGAGATGAGCGAAAAATCTAATCCTGTCACTGCAAGTACCACCGCAGACTACCTTATTGGCTACGAGCGGATTCTAGACTACTTCCAACAAGCACAGAAAGAATGCCCCAAGGGCGTAGGGCTAAAAAGAGACAGGAAAGCGAGCGGTGGTTACATAACGTTGCAATTCAAGTTAGGTGACAAGCGGGTCAACAAGACTTGTGGGTGCTACCTGACCATGCAAGGTATCACTGATGCTCTGAGGAAAGCTCATCTAGTTGCTAGCGGTTTACAGTCCTTCTCTAGCGAGAGTCGGTTTTTAGCCTGGTATGATGATGTTATTTTGGATAAAAACGTCATCAAAAATGATTTGATAACGTTTGGTCAGGCGATAACAAAAGTAGAGAAAGAATACTGGGATGGACGCACTAAACGCCGTCAACAACGTGACAGGAGTAGTATTAGTCAGCAACGTACTTGGAGTGCCGTTTACGGTGACTACTATAAGCTGTTGCCACAAGATAGGGTCGTAAACCTAACAGATGTTCTGTCCGCAGTTAACGGTAAAAAACAAGGAACCAAGTGCTTTAAAAATTGCTTGTGTGCCATGAAAAAGCTTGCTGAGACTATTGACAGTGCCGACTTATTGGGCAGGCTCAAAGAGATTGACGGTAGACAAACAGAATTTCGTGAAGACCTTCAAACTTTATCGGTTGATGAGTTTTTAAAACTTCGCGAAGTGGTTTTAGATGTTCCCAACAACAAACGATACCATTTGGAATCACGTAGGCGGTGGATGTGGGTATTCTCAATGCAGTTGGTGTATGGCTTTCGAGTTCATGAAGTTTTTGCGATTCAGAATATTGACAAGCCATTTAAGACGAAAGATGGTGTTATTATTCCTGCCTTGAATGAACCGGTAAACAAACAAATGATTGCCGTAGTAGGCGATAAGACTTTACTAGATACTACAACCAAGACGGGCTACAGGTTGTGTATACCCATGCTCCCTCCTACTCATCCTGACTTGATGGAATGTTTAGAAATCAAATCAGGCAACTTGCCTGATGTTAGAACATCGTCAAACAATCCAAAGACGATTAGTGGGCTATACAGTGACCGCGCACAAACTATCTTAAGAAGATGGGACAAAGGCTTTACCCAAACCCACGCTTTACGTCACTTAGCGAATCTCAACGGTCAAATGGCGGGGATGTCTCAGGAGACAAGAGCTAAGAGTTTGGGGCATTCAACACAGATGAATGAAGGTACTTATAAAAAACGAGCCAATACTCAGACAACGATTGATTTACTAACTCAGTCCACAACAGAAGCTATTCCATTGGGTAGTGCAATTGGAGTGCTTAAACAGCTAGGAAGTGATGTGAAAAATGTCAAACTGCTAGCCGCTATTTATGGCATTACGCCCGACGAAGTGATGGAGTTGCTTGCCGAATAATTTGAAACAAAACTTTACACTTCCTGTGTTGACAAGGAAGTGGAAGTCTGCAATCGTGAGTAACTAAGGAAGATTGATGCGCGGTTGACGAGCACTGGAAATGCTAGCCAAACCACGACTTCCCCAAACCGTTCTCTTACAACGTTTGGAGCCTATAAATTATGCCACTTTCAGCCGATTGTCCTAACGGACGATCGCAACTCTTAATGATTGAGTTGACGGGGTTTTGCCATGACTAAACCTACCGTCAGCTACCGTCGCATTGACCAATTAAAGGCGATCGCCTTTGACCGTGGTTTCACCAACGAAGACGCCAGACAGTTTGGGAAACTCAGCAAAACTGCTACATGGGAAGCACTGCTGGAACTGTACCTCGTTGCCGGTGAATCATTTGACACAGTGAATGTAGACACTCTACTAGATACTCTACTAGACACACCGCTAGACACTTTAGACACAACACCTGAACCGCTTGACACAGGTGAAACAGTCGCAAACAGTCGCAAGCAGTCCGACTGTTTGTATACCTTGACGGAACCACTAGACACAGCGCTAGACACTGTAGACATGGAGGGTGTAGACACTGTAGACACCCTTGATTGGACTAACGACGGTTCATTCCCTGTGTGCGGTTTCACCCGCCAGACTTCCACCAGCTTTTTAGACTGGGTTGACATCTCTCAACTCATTGCACTCGTACTCACATCGGCGGGGGTGTTTGTGCTGGCTATGTCTATGTGGCGACAAATCAACCCCTTGAATTTATTTCCCTCCCCAGTTCGCATCAACATTCAAATCGGGACAAAATTATGAGCTTACAACTACGCCTTTTTGGCGGAAATTCTGATGCTGGAAAACTCACGGCTAGCAACGACGGCGGACACGCTATCGACAAATCAAAAGTTTTGGCAAGCACCGACGCAAGTGTCATCACACCGCTAAATCCTGGTAACTTTTCCAGCATTCGTAGTGCTCCAGTTGTACCAGCACCGCGCTATTTCACGAAGGAAGAAGCGGACGCTATGAAGGATTTAGCAAAGGAGAAAACAGACGGGGCAAAACAATCTAAACGTGCCTATGAAGCGCTGGCAAAAGTTGAAGAAGCCGATGCTAAAGTTCACCGTCATCACCGCAAATATGAGGGTGCTGTGGCCGATAATGAACTGGGCAAAAAACGCTCAGACACTCGACTAGCTAAGCACTTGCACAGTTTGCGTCCCGGCTATGCCCGACTGGGTTTAGGGATTGATAAGGCTGACAGTGATGCTCGGACTCGCATTGATGAAATCAAGGCAAAACTCACAGGAGGGACTCACTAAATGAAAGCGATGTATCTGGCTAACTACTTCGTTGCCGGATGCGTCGCTTTCTCCCTTTTGGGGTGGATAGCGAGTCTGCATCCGATGGCAATGAAAGCCGTTTTATTCTTGCTAGCAGCGATTGCGATTGCTTGGGGGTTGAGCTGGTTACTTGACTACTCCCTGAGTAAGTTGCTTAAGGTTTCAGTGGCCGATTTACAAGCGCTTTTAATCGGCGGTTTAGCGATGCTGTTGATTGGTTTGGGGGTGTTTCTATGCAGCTAAAACTGTTTGTATTGAGCGCGTCCTCTGTCGTGTTGTGGCTGACTCCACTAGCAGCCCTGGACAAAAAGCTAAACACTCATAAAGCACTGCAAGGTGTCAGTTTGTGTGCTGCGATCGCTTGCTCTGTGGTCGCTGGTAATATCGCTCGCGAACAGTCAGAACAAGATGAAATCGAGGCGATGAAAGCTAAGGCTATCAAGGCTGATACGATTGACGAAATCAGTACATCTGTTTACATTTCTCAACAACAGCGACAGCAAGAAGCTGAACAAATTTTGAACCCGCGAGAACAGCTAGAACGCTTACTGGCACTGACTTATGACGGGGAAGAGGAATCAGAACCGATCGCCCAAAAACAACTAGCTGAACCCGAACAGAACGACTCTCAGAACGCTGAATCAGAACGCGCTGAACGAGCGCTGCAACTGAAGGCTAAGGGATGGGGTAAAGCGAAAATCATCCTTGAGGTATGGGGGGTTAGCAAGGGAGGCTCACCAAAATACAAAGCTGCTGAATCTGAGTATAAACGCTTAATAGAAGGAGGATGAAAACGTGGGCTGGGGGGGGGGAGCCGGGTATGGCCCGCCCCCCCAGCCGCGATAGTTAGAATTTATGGCGCCGCAGGCCAACCGGGGCGAGTAATACCCGGTATAACAGAAATAAGATAAAGAAATATAATACTTAGGGGGGATACAGAGTAAGGGTTGTAGCTAAATGTGATTGTGTAACCAAAAGTTAATTGTGTAACAAAATGAGAGTCAAAAAAAACAAGGTAGGCGGTTTGAGGTTGCGGGCGGGCAGACCTTATAAATGGCAAGTTGCTGGAAAAACTAAGTTGGTACGGATACCTGCGCTTTATGTAGAGAGGATTTTGCAAGTAGTTTCTTATATGGATGCAAATGAAGGGCAACTTCCTGCTTCTGTAGCTTTTTTCATTACTCCTCCCGATTGTCCGCTTCCTGGATATAAAGCTCGTCCTCAGTTACCATACCCTAGAAATTACAGCGACACTAAGTAGCAACTGACAAAAATTTTGAGTGGCAGCTTGTCCGCGATGATTTTTGTTGTAGGGGAAATGATTTCAATCGGACAAGTTGACGCCAAAATTTTAACGAAGTGGTGTCAGTTGCGGTCGGGTAAGCCCTAGAATTTAAAGTGGTGGAGCCTCAACCTTGAGCAATCGGGGTGCATCCGGTAGGCAGCCCAAAGAAATGCTTTGCAAGAGAAAGAGTAGGTGGGTTTGTTGCTCGGTCGATGGTGACGAATGAATCCGGGAATCTCCCAAAGTAGGTTGCTAGGAGGGGCGGGTTAAGACCCGATAGACAGGCAGTACCGTGAAACGACTGCGCGTGCATACGACCCACCAAAACTTAAGCTGGACTCTCATTTGCACGAGGAAGACTGGCTTTTTAACGTCATACCCTGACGCCAGAAAAGCTGGTTCCACTTGAGCTTTCAATTTTTCAAAAACCTAACTAAACACCAAAAAACCGCTGCTCGAAGATTGGAACCCTTACGCAACGGTTTTGAGGCTTTATCCACATTCAGACTCGCTGTGGGCGAGCTAAATTTATGTACGACAATTCTACTCCAGATAACGAGCAAATTTCAAGCACCCCCAAAAAATTCGACATCCGCGACCATCTCAACAAACTGGAACCAGGCAAAGCCAAAAATTACTATATTTGCCCTGTTTGCGAGGGCCACAGTTTAGGGATTAACTCCAAGAACGGTAAGTACCAGTGCTGGACAAACGCTTGCTCAACCGCTGATATTCGGGAAGCTATCCGGCCACTGGCTGAATTTTTAGCAGAGTGCGAGGAAGAAAAACTTAAGCAACAGGTAAGTAAACCACAGGCATCAAAGCCAAAAGCCAAAAAGAAGGAATACCTACCCGTACCAGTTCCGATCGGCGCGAAACTTCTGAGATTACCCGCACCCGGAAAACCACCCCGAACCGAACAACCTAAATACTTCCCTAAAGGCGTTCCAGATAGTGCTACACAAATCACCTACGCCTACAGCGACACTCAAAAGGTTTTGCGGTTTGATTGGCCCGATGCAAGTAAACCAAAGGGACGCGACAAAACCTGTCGCCAAATTCACATCGACCCCAGTGGCAAGGAAGTCTGGAGCAAAGGCGATACTCGCTGGCCGGCATATCGGATTGATGAAGTTGTCGAACTACTAAAAGCACTACCAGACGGTGAACCCGTTCTCGTTCTGACGCTTGAAGGGGAAGACAATGTAGACCGTGCGAGGGGCATCGGCATCGCAGGACTAACGCTGCAAGGTTCCAATTGGGGTGACCCCGAAATTCAGATAATGCTCGAAACTCTGCAAGCGACAGGCAAAAACGTCAGTGTTGCAGTGTTGCGCGATAACGATGACGCGGGTATCAAGAAAAGTCAAGGAGTCTGGCTGGTTGCCCGTCACATCCGATTCCCTTGTGTGGTTGTTGACCCGTGTGTCATCTACCCAGATATTCCAGATGCGGGAGACATCCGAGAAATCTTGGAAGCCATAGACAGCGAGGAATTTATTCAACGGATGGAGGAAGCAGTCAATAACACTGCAACGGAATTAACTCCTAATATTTCTTTAACTCCTCACCCGCGCACGCGAGAAGAAGTAGTATGCCAGAAGTATGACAGTAGTAAAAGTGACTACATCCCAGACACAGCACCGACTGCACTGCAAAACTTCGTACAGAAGGCAGAGGCTGCACTTTACTCAGACGGTCACTGGAAAGCTATTGGAGGTCAGCTTTATCGCTATGTCGGCAGTCACTACGAATTGCGATCGGAATCCGAGGAAAAGCGCCGTATCGGTGACTGGCTCAATACCTACGCGGAGAAGGTAAAGGGTGTTTGGGTCAACAACCGAGCCAGGTCTAGTAACAGAACTGAGATTCTGACGTGGGTTATCGATCAGAACTGGGTTGACCCAAACAAAATAAATCCTGACGGCTTGAACTGCTCTAACGGGGTAGTGAAAATTAACCCTGACGGTTCTCACTCGTTTGTGCCACATGACCCTAACCAGGTCTATACCTATGTTGGCTGCAAGTATGACCCTGACATTGACCCGACAGATTGCGATCGCCTTTTAGAATGCTTGGAACCGTCGCAGCGTGAGGTATTTTTGCGGACTGCTGCTGCTGCGTTGAATTTGAAGCTTGTTCGCTCCAAGCTGACGGGACGGGGCGTTAAAGGTTTGCTGTGCCACGGCGAGGGGGCTAACGGCAAGGATACATTGCGGGCTGTGTTGTCCGCTGTCTTTGGGCGGGGGATGACTGGCAAGTCGCTGTCAGATTTCAAGTCCTATGACAATGGCCGCAAGTTCTCTCTAGCAGGAATTGAAGGAAGTATTTGTAATTGGGCTTCCGAGAATACTGCAAAAGTAGACCTCGACACCATCCAGAGTCTTAAGCAGTTAATCACAGGCGACATCATTGATATTGAACGCAAGGGCAAGGATGGTTATGAGTACAAGCCTGCGGCCGTCTTCTTTGCCAACTGCAACAAACTACCCTCTATCACTGGAGGGACGGCCGCCATTGATGACCGCTACGGCATCCTGAGTTTCAAGAAGACTTACAAGCACAATGCTGACCCGTCTCAGGGTGAATTAGAGGCTGACCCGCGCTTTAAGGATGATGAGAACTTTATCCTTGAGCGGATTGCGCCGGCGATGCTCAACAAGATGTTGGAGCGGTTGCCACTGCTACTAAAAGAGGGGATTGACTACAAGGCAACCCGTGAGGCGATGCGAGAAGCTCAGGAGGAAAGCCGGCATTTGTGGCAGTTTGCCCGCGAGGTTGGTTTGGAGGTTCAGTCTGGCGGTCGCGTCTGGGTTAAAGATTTGTGGGAGCAATTGCAAGCTTGGTATGAGGATGCAGGGATTCTAGAGCGAGAGACTAGTGGCACCAAGGAGAAGCTGATTTGGAATGAACTTTCCAATAAATATGACGCTCCGGTGAAAGCTGTAAACCAGTTGTATTCAAGGTTGTGCGAGATTTTCCCTAAAGTACAAGTTCACCGATATAACGGTCGTGACGAAATGGAACGGAGAGGGCAAAAATACTTGCTTGGAATTAGCTTTGTACAAAGTTCCCCAAGAAGTGGCAAAACTGGGTTGCCAGGGTTGCCAGTAGACGCAGAAAGGGTTACAGGGTTGCCAGGTGAGTTGCCAGAAAATATTGGCAACCCAGTTGGCAACCCAGTTGGCAACCCACAAACCCTTACACAGAGCGCTGGCAACTCTGGCAACTCAATTTCCTCACCTTTTACAGAATTTTTGCAATGGTTCTCAAAACAGCCACAAAGCGAGCGCGAGAAAATGGTAAACATACTCACTCAACCTCAGCAATCTCAATCCCCGCTAAAACCGGAGTCAGAGCCGGCAGTGGCATCAGTACCTGAAGTTATCACCCTAGAGGACGCAGAAAAAATGCGAGACATTGCACTAATCTGGTGACCAGAGTACCATTCTGAACATTTACAAGCCCTGCTTACTCAAATGTTCGGATGGAATACTCCGGGACGGAAATACAGCACTGCTACTATCGCTGACTGGTTGGAGGGAGAAGACGAGTTAGTCCGTGAGCGAATTGCTGAACTCATCCGTCTCCAAGGAAAAATTTAGCCACTGCCTGACAACTGACGGATCAATCCCATCCCCCTTAACTGGGGGATTTTCATGTCTACAAGTTTTGCCTACAAACTGTTGACACTGTAGACAGATATCAGTTATTGTAGACAAATACTGTATACAGGTGTCTACAATGAGTCAAAGTCAAGTTGTATCGTTTAGGGCTTCTGGTCACTTCCTGAACTGGATAGAAGCTCAGAAGCTAGACGGTGAGTCACTTAGTCAAGCTGCACAACGCATTCTCAAGGAAGTCTCAGGCACGTCTACAGCGCTGTCTACTTTGTCTACACCGATAGTGTCTACATCGTCTACAGATTTGTCTACACGAAGCAATGATAGCGTCGTGTCTACAGAAATTGTAGACACTGTAGACAAGGCTGTAGCCGATCGCCTTGACCCGGTGATGGAACGGATGGCCGCCATTGAGGAACGGCTGGGAAAATTGAGTGCCTGAGTGACGGCAACGATGAATCACTCAGGCAGGAATTGAAAGCGGCCAACAAGCAGCTTGCAGAATGGGATAAGGAACTGAATGAGTTACACGAGCGCAACGGCGATTTAGGACTGAAGGTGCAGATGTTGGAACAAGAACTCAAGGAAGCGCAGCGCGATCGGCAAGCAAATAAAAACTCGGCTCCGACCGTCGCAGAATTTCCAGAGCCGGCCGACCTGCTTAACAAGTTGAAGACCAGACGCAAAAAGTCCGGCGCAAACTTGGCAGATATGGAGGCAGTTTTGGACATACTCAGCTACTTAGAAGAGTAGGACTGAGCTAAAGATGAGCGGAAAACCAGACTCTCGGTAGCTTAGTCAACCTGAAACCCTTGCTACGCAAAAGGATTACCTAACGGGTACGGCAGGACTTGAACCTGCGGCTCGCTGCTTAGAAGGCAGCTACTCTATCCAACTGAGTTACGCACCCAACTCAAAAATCGCTAACAAGATTATTGTATCGGTGCAGTGTGCGATCGAGCAAGTAAATTATTTGATACTCCTCACTGATGAATCAGGGGGATTCTTGATTAGACCACAAAGGGACTTTCAAAGGCGTTATCAATGCGCCTCTACCCACTCAGCATGGACGAATCCAAGCTTTGCGTATACTTTTGGCTTTTTTCGGCTTTCGGAGTCCATCACTTATGCCAGATAGGTACGCTCCACATTTTGATATTTTTTGTCAGTTAAATAGGCTTCCTGCTCAAAGGCAGTAGTGGCTTACTGTGCCGGAATCTCACCGAAACTAAAATGCTTCAACACGTAGATGGTTATTCTTAATCGCTGCACTTATCATATCATTGCGACTCAAGTTGCGATCATTCCACGGCGACGGTCGTCGCAGCCGCTTTCCTCCCCATGTCGGTAGCCCGGTGCTTCTCGCTCGTTTTTTGGTGAACTCGGGTAAAGTATTTAGAGGTCGAGTTGAAACCCAACTATTTGGTCGATCGGATATCTCTCCCCATTAAGACGGAACTCAGACAGCAAAAGAGTCACAGGTGCTTTTTCCCCGATGTCTATTGGTTATGTTAACATCCCGTAGTGGCAAAGCCTAAAACGCTGACCGCATTACCGAAAAACCAGAGATCGTCTCCTGATTTGAGGTATGAGTTGAGCCAGAATGACTAATTTGCTGATATTGAGTTATGTTGGCTAACATTCTGCTCGACTTGATATTTGATAAAAATGTGGTAGAACTAGGATTGAAAGACTCAGGTGAAAATCCCTGATGGTACGGAGCCTTTATATAAGCTTCCTCTACGGCATCAAAGCAAAACAGTCAATCGCCTGCTCAGCACGAGCGCGAAAATCAAGCGTTGCCAGTACAGCAGTCCTAAATTGTGCGCGGGGGATTTTCCTTCGTGCATTGATTTATACGCCAAGGCTGAGAGACAATCTCAGCTTAGATATTTGTTAGCATTTGTTAGCAAAAAAGTATCGGAACGCTTGAGGAGTTGGACTAAATAGCCAAAAAGTTTACTAAAATTAGTCATACTTAACTTGAATGGTTAACATTCTGGGCGGTATGATTACCTCAGTGCCGAAAACAAAGGCTTAATTATCTGGGAGAGTAAACCACCGTGCAAGTCAAAACTGACCAGCCTGTTACAAGGTCGAACGCGAGTCCGCGTTTCGTTAAATTGGTTGAAAATATTGGATGACTCATGGCTAAAAGCTTCAACTAAAATTAACTCAATTAGGGCGGGCTACACCCAAATTAACGCCTGTGGACAAGAAGGAGCCGACTCCCTTGGGTGAAACAGGAAGCAGACCCTTTAGGAGCAATCCTGATTGAATGGTGAGACTTAAATAAGTTTAGCCAAGTTTTGTGTAGCAGAACCATCTCTGGGTGATCGGGAGCAATCCTGCTAATTTAAGTGGATTCGCTGAATCAAGAATCCCCTCGCCTTTAGGCATCGGGAGTGTCAAAAGCACAGCACCTCGGCCATGACAGGAGTCAAATCGCAGTGTCATGTTTATTCTGAAACGGCAGGATGTTGAAATAACCAATTTTCAACACCCAAAACGGGATCAACAAATTCCCATTCTCAATTATCAGGGGCAGACTTTTCGCCTGATCAGCGCCTTCAACGGCAAGCAAGCAGAAGACGCCAGAGCCTTGTGGCGGGACTTAACCGACAACCGAGGCAAAGCCTGTGTTCTGCTAGAAGAGCCGGATAGATATAGCGTCTGGGGAAAAGTCCGTTTAGATCAGCTTGCCGGTGAAGAACCGGCAGGGAATGAAGCAGCCAAAGCACCACTGTTCGCGCAGGCTTGTCTGCTGCTCCTCCAAGCTGTTTACTTCGATGTAGAAGACCTCTTAGGCGCAAGGCAAGCCACATCGTTTCAGAAAGATATCGCCAAGGTATTTCAGCAGGGAAACTTCCCCCAGGCAGACTCCCCTGATGCGATAAAAAACTGGCTAACCGTTAGTCCCTTGCAAAATCACAAGGTGCCTCCTTGGCAAGAGCAGCATCTCAAGACCTTATTGCAAGAACTCCACCGCTTGGGCAAATCATATTTTGGCAATACGGACTTCGCGGAGGGAGTGAGCGATGTGCTGCAAGATATGCCAGCACCGGATCGGACTCAGTTTCTAGATTGGCTGAAACAATCAGCCCTCAACAAGTTGTGGATCGCAGGATAGAAAATCTGTGACAATTGCTCAGACAATTGGGTCGAGATAATGGATCTTAGATAATTGCGCTGTAGGGGGTACGCGATATACAGGTTGGATTGCCAACTTGTATTGACCAACCAAATTGTTGATTCGGTTTGGATGCCACCTATGGTCTGGCAATTTAACTAAGTTTCGATCGCATTCCCCACCTAGAATCATTGATATGAGTAGGGGAATGGGAAAGCAAAAAAACAGATACCTCAACCTTTGAGGGTATAATTTCAGAGATAGATTTGGTACTGTAAAAACCTTAAGGGTGGAGACATCTACCGTATGTCTATCATTATATTTCCGGGTACAAGATCGACTAACAACTAATTTATTGAATTAGTAAATAGATATTATTCTTGCTTAGTCTTTCTATAGTGTACGAGGGCAAAAGCCCCGACGACACACTGAGGACGCCAGTTATCCCGGAAGCGTCAGATCGAGGTTTTTTAAGTTTTTTGGCGAAAGAATCCTCATCTCCAATCAAAGATTGAGATGGGGTGCGTTCAACCGCTAGTTAGGTCTCGTGGAATCCCTATGAGTAGCACTTCAGAAAAGTCATCTACATCTTCATCTTTACTGTCAGCTCAGACCCTAGTGATTGTGGGCATTGTCTGGGCTGTCATGGCGCTGCTGTTCTTTTTGCTGTTCAGCGTCCCCCTCTCAGCAGAAGAGGGTTTACCTCTGTGGTACTCGATCGGCACTTATATTTTTGAATGCGGGGCATACCTGGGAGCTGCATTAGTTTGTTTTAGAAACTGGCAAAGCCCGCACATGGTCAGCGGGCGCAACGTCTGGCTGGGCATTGGTCTGGGGATGCTGTTCTATTTTATCGGCGGTGTGCTATTTGGCATTTGGGAACTGTATTTCGAGGCCGACCCGGACGTGTCCCCCGCAGATGCCTTTTATCTGGGCAGCTATGTGGTACTGATTGGGGGCATGGTGATCGCTGTGACTTCCAAACGGCTGAATCTAGAAATTTGGCAGTGGGCTTTGTTAGCGGGAATTGCAGCCTTCGGGATTGCTGTAGCTATCTGGGTTGCTGCACCTGAGTCTTGGAGGCTACAGCTAGGAATGTCTCCAGCAGCCACCCAGGAAGTAGTGACAGGCTCTGCGCCAGCGCCTGCGGCAAAAGGGCCTGGTTTAGAAAATTCGTCCAACTCAATGGTAAAAGGAACAGCCGCGACTGCTGCTAAATCCGCACCCGAAGAAGAAGAAGAAGAAGCAGCAGAACCAAGTAAAACTCCCGCATGGGTAATAGCACTTGACAAGCAACTGTCGCCTTACGCCTATGCAATCAATTTGTTTTACATCGTCGGGGACGTTTTTCTGCTGATTATTGCTACAGCACTGCTGCTGGCGTTTTGGGGAGGACGTTTTTCCCAATCTTGGAGAATGATTGCGGCGGCAACTTTTTCGCTTTACATCGCAGATATGTACTTTAAATGGCGCGATACTCAGGCTGAGGGTACTTATCAAAGCGGCAGTTTGCTGGAAGTCTTTTTTGTTTTCAGCGCCATCCTCTTCGGAATTGGAGCTATCTTGGAACATGATATCTCAACCCGTTCTCGCCAGAGCAGGCGCAGTCGTCGCGCAGCCTAGCGATTTGAGGTTAGGGTTGCTTTGGCAAGCGATGGGGACGCGAAAGCTGTTTTGCCCTTGTCGGCATCTGTGAGCTTGAAATCGAAAATGAAAAATCACAGTTCGCTGACTGCTAGCCTGCGTCTTTTCACCAAAAAACGAGCGAGAAGCCCTGGCTTTAGACATGGGGAGGAAAGCGGCAGCGACGACCGTCGCCTAACATCTTTATCCTCAATTAATTCCTTCATAGCAGAAGATAGGCTACGACAGATTTGACCCCTGCTGTAGATCGATCTACAGCAGGGGTCAAATCATGAACATAAACAGAATTATATTGTTTATTTTTGACAGGATGAAATCCTACTATGATAGTATAATTTAACAGGGAGGAAAGAGAATATGTTTGGATGCCAACAAAATCTAATAAGTCCCAATACAGACTTAAAAGCAATTCTAGAATTCCTTTGTAGCGAGTCGTCAAAGTTGACGAACTGCGGAATATATTATGCTCGCCAAATGTACTTCAAGACAGGCAAGATACCGAGTAGGGCCCAGTTGCACAAAGTGCTTGGTACAGAAAACCAGAACTTGCATTACAAAGCATTTTATTCGGATACCGCGCAACAGATTTTAACTACCGTCGCTGAGTCTTTTAAATCCTACATTGGACTACTGAGAGGAATTCGCAAAGGCACTGTAACCCAAAGACCTAGATTACCGAATTATCGACAAGGCGGTCTAGCTTTAGTGACTTATACAGGTCGCTCTGTCCGGCTTAAGGATGGACTACTGAGATTCCCATTGGGCAGCAAGGTTAAAACTTGGTTCGGCTTGGATGCTTTCTATCTTCCTCAGCCTACCAATCTCGACTACAAAGCAATCAGAGAATATAGGATTCTACCTCGAAACGGTGCCTTCTATTTAGAGTTGATTTACAAACTGAAAGATGTCCAAGTAGAGGTAGACCAATCCAAGGTCTTGATGATCGACCACGGGATGAACAATTGGTTGACTTGTATCAGCAATGTGGGGACTAGCTTAATAATTGACGGACGACATCTGAAGTCCATCAATCAAGGATATAACAAGCGTGTTGCGTTTTTGATGTCAGGGAAAGCGAATGGTTACTGGTCAAAACGATTGGAGGGTTTAACTGAGAATCGCAATCGCACCATGCGGGATGCTGTCAACAAAGCAGCTCGAAAAGTAATAAATCATTGCTTGCTCAATAAAATTGGTACTGTAGTATTCGGCTGGAATGCTGTCATGAAAAATGGTATTAGTTTAGGAAATAAAACTAATCAAAATTTTGTTCAGATTCCAACTGGCCGGCTAAAATCCCGTATTGCTCAGTTATGCGAGCAGTACGGGATTCGGTTTGTGGAAACCGAAGAGTCGTATACGTCGAAGGCTTCCTTTATCGATCTTGATTTGCTACCTAAATTCTGCGAAAAACCAGAAGGGTGGCAACCTTGCGGTCAAAGAATTAAGCGCGGATTGTACCGTACTCTTGAAGGTTTGTTGATTAATGCTGATTGCAATGGGGCAGGCAAGTGCGATTCGTTCAGTCGAAACCGAGAAATCGGGGGATGACTGGCTTCTACAGGGTAATCCATTAGGATTGAGTTCGCACTTTAATCCCTTGTAGATGACAACTTCACAACCTTGCAGGTGAGCGTAAGTATCCTAGAAAGCGTCAAACCCTGCCCCCCAAACGTAGAGGTGAAAGCATATCCCCCACTGTAGAGACTAGCCATCAATCGGTGAAGCGGGGATAAAAAGCGGAAAGAGCTACTAGCCTAAAGTGGTATCCCGTGAGCAAGTTCCTACGGATAGCGAAAGCGAAGTCACTGCGTGAATCACCGTTACGCCGAACCAGCGAAATAAGGCTTCATGCGCTGGCAGTCCCAAAAGGGCATTAGTACAGGGTGGTATGAGAATTTGGCTCGACATACCTACGTTACCCAAAAACTCGGTGAAAAGGTGACATCCTAACGGAACAAACCAATGGTTGTGAGGAACGAAGTAACCCACCTGATTACTCTCGGAGAGGTCGAAAACTTCGAGCAGTCAGCTAAGACGAAATATCTGGATTTCCAGGTAACAGGTGGTAGAGATTGAGTCAAAAGCCAACGTCTCACTGTAATGGTGAGGATATGCTAACGGACTTACGGTAATACGGATGGTATAGCTACAAGTAGCAATGAATAAGTTATGAACACGGCAGAAAAACCGATGTATGAATGGAACGATATCAACTGGCGAAAGCTAGAGCGTAACGTTTTTAAATTGCATTCATCGGATATATCAAGCGTCTAATCGTGGTGATGTCAAGCTAGTACGCAGACTCCAGAAACTTTTGATAAGCTCTTGGGCAGCAAAAGCCGCTTCGGTTCGTCGGGTAACTCAGGATAATCAAGGCAAGAAGACAGCAGGCGTAGACGGTGTTAAATCACTGAATCCAAAGCAACGTCTCGCATTGATAAATAAAATATCATTGGGTTCTAAGGTTAAACCAACACGCCGGGTTTGGATACCCAAACCAGGGACAGATGAGGAAAGACCTTTAGGTATACCGACAATGGAAGACCGAGCGATGCCGCGCGTTAGTCAAACTGGTGTTAGAACCAGAATGGGAAGCGCGATTTGAACCTAACTCATACGGGTTCAGACCAGGACGCTCGTGCCACGATGCGATAGGAGCAATATTCAATGCGGTAAGTCAGAAATCAAAATATGTTCTGGATGCCGACATTAGTAAATGTTTCGACCGCATTAACCATGATGTACTTCTCTCAAAATTAAATACCTATCCTACCCTACGGAGACAAATCCGAGCTTGGTTAAAAGCTGGTGTTATGGATGGAAACAAGCTGTTCCCAACTGATGAAGGGACACCACAGGGCGGGGTGATTTCTCCTCTACTCGCCAATGTCGCCTTACATGGGATTGAGGAATTGATTAGGGGTTTAGCCCCAAAATTCGAGATGAGAGACTATCGTGGTCATACTTATGGATTACGAGACAAAATCAAATCGATTTCACTGATACGATATGCGGACGATTTCGTAGTCCTCCATGAGGATTTAGAAGTTGTGAAGCTGTGTAAGGTTGAGATAGAGAAGTGGTTAAGTGACATTGGGTTAGAATTAAAGCCGAGTAAAACAAGATTAGCCCACACCCTGAATAAACTAGATGGTGAAAAACCGGGATTTAACTTTCTAGGATTCAACATCAAGCAGTTTCCAGTAGGAAAACACAACTCAAGTAAGGGAACCAGAGGCACTTTATTGGGCTTTAAAACTATTATCACCCCCAGCAAGGAAAGTCAGAAAAGGCACTACAGAAAAGTTGCGGAAGTAATAAATAAATCACGTGGGTTAAACCAAGCGACTTTAATAAAAAATCTCAATCCTATCATTAGGGGTTGGTGTAACTACTTCTCAACAGTCGTCAGTCAGAAAGTATTTGATAGGCTATGGCACTTAGTGGTTTGGAAGCTCCTCAAATGGGGTCGCCATCGTCATAGGAACAAGGGCAGAGGGTGGACACGCCTTAAATACTTCAAAACCGTAGAAGGCAATAACTGGGTGTTCGCAACCGGAGAGGGTAACAATCCTCTAAAGCTCATACAACATAGCTCCACTGAAATAAAACGCTATGTAAAAGTAAAAGGGATGGCATCACCCTATGACGGGGACTGGATATATTGGAGTTCAAGAATGGGAGTACACCCCGAAATACCCGTAAGAGTGGCTAAACTACTCAAGCGACAAAAAGGGAAATGCGCTCACTGCGATAACTACTTCAAAGATGGAGATTCGATAGAGGTTGACCACATCATCCCCAAATCGAAAGGTGGAAGGGAATTGTATGATAATTGGCAGCTACTTCATCGACATTGCCATGACACAAAGACTGCCAATGATGGTAGTCTCGGTAACAAATCTAGCTGCAAAAGTGCTAAACCTAAGCCACCAGTGGAACCAAGCCTTTGGGCGTGGGAAAACGATATGTTGGTAATGACGTACTGATGACAACAGCCGTTTTATTGAGGAGCGGAATGATGGGAAACTATCACGTTCCGTTTTGTAGAGCAGTGGAGGAGGCGACTCCTTCACTGACTTTAATTATCGGTAGAAAAGTAGCGGCAACTTTGGGGCTTTGTCTCAAAGAAGTCAGTAGAGGCGCATTGATAACGCCTTTGAAAGTCCCTTTATGGTCTTAGTCAAGAATCCCCCTGATTCATCAGTCGGGAGTATCAAGTCTTTTTGCTGGAAAACTTGGCATGACGCCTACAAAACTCTCCGATTCAGACAAACGCGAACTCATCAGGCTGTACCGACAGTCAAACGAGAATACTATCACTCTGGCAAAGCGCTACGGAGTGAGCAGTTCGACTGTGAGGCGCATCATTCAGGGGGCTTTGTCGGGGCCGGAATACGAATTTCTAGTGCAGCAAAAACAAAAGCGTTTGTCCTCTAGCACCAGTGTTTCTGAACCGACAGAGAGGACTACTGAGCCGTCGGCAGATGGCGAAATCGATCCTGTAGGTGTCCCCCTGTCGGAGTCAGTCCCCCTCCTGCAGTCAGCCGCAAATTCGAGACCGACGATCCGAAAGCGTTCTGGAGCAGTCCCTGAACCAGTTCCAGAACTCGAAATTCGAGGGAATGTAGAGTCGGATTTGGATGTTTCTGATGTGCCAGATGCCCAAGCAGCCAATCTTGCCGATCGCAGCCACCGTGCTGTTGTAACTGGTGAACTAAAGGCAATGCTGCCAGCATCCGGGCTGCTGGCAGGTGAAGATTTTAGCGATTTCGAGGAAGATGACGAGGATGAGGATGAGGATGAGGATGATTTAGATGACGACTTCGACGAAGATTTAGACGATGAAGACTCTCTATTTGAAGGCCGTCTGCTGGGTTCAATATCGTCAGGGGAGTCGATCCTCTTCGAGGGCTTCGCTAACGAGCTTCGGGGTACAGGGCTGATTGAAGTTTTGCCTTTAAGCGAAGCATCTCTGCCCAAAATTTGTTATTTGGTGGTCGATCGGGCGGCGGAGTTAATCACCAGACCTCTAAAAGCTTTTGGCGAACTCGGTCAAATTCCGGCGGCGGAAATTCGCGAGAAAACTCTGGCAGTGTTTGACAATCACCGAGTGGCCCGCCGGTTTGCTACTCGCAATCAAAGGGTTTTCAAGATTCCTGACAGCAGTATGCTGCAAAAAGCAGCACCTTATTTGCGAGCAAAGGGAATTACTCGGCTGCTGATTGACGGTCAGGTATATTCCCTATAAGGGATCACATCAATTTAATATTGTACGGTGTCGGATTCTTCTGGATTGGCCTGAAATTTAGGACGCGAGTTTTGGGAATCTGAAAGGTTCCACAGCGGTTGCAGTAGCGCACCTCCGATCAGTCCTGCACTCAGGCTCATTGCCAATACTACTCCTACGGGCATTTGTATCGATTGAAAAAAGATAAAGTTTAAGGATACTGGGGCGGCGTTCTGCACTGAGATAATGCCGATCGCGCTTACTAAAATTGCTACTAAAAAACTAATGGCGAGCAGAGGAATTGTTTTCATAAACGGGTTGACAGGCTAGTAATTTAACTTGTATAATTGTTTTATAATCGGAATATGTGTGAAAATTTTATTTTTGCAAACACCCCATTATTTAATAATATACAATTTTATCTGGATAAAAGTCAAGTAGATTCGGGAAAAATTTAGGAATTTTTTAAATTAATTAAAAATTAAAAATAAATAGATAAATTTACAAATCCCAAACTTTAACAAATCCCAGTGTATTGCAAATATATAACTGGCCCAGCAGTATCGATGATTAATGTTCAGAGGCTTTGCCAGAGTTATCAAAAATACGTAAGGTGCGCTTCGGCGCACCTCACAATCCCAAGCGCTAGGGGAAAAACCCCCGTTGGAATAGGTAGAAATTTAAACAGGTTCTAACTGGGAAATTACCTTTTCCATGTGTTGGGCAACTTGGCTTTCTTTTTCCACAGAATTGGTTTCCATGTAAACGCGCATCAAGGGTTCGGTTCCCGAAGGCCGCAGCAGTACCCAGCCACCGTCTTCAAGATAAAGTTTAATCCCGTCTTTGCGGCCGATTTCCTTAACGCCGATACCTGCTATTTCTGTGGGGGGATTCTTGGTAAAAGATTCCAAAACGGCTGCTTTGTGGGCTTCTTCTAGGTGCAAGTCCAAACGTTTGTTGTACAGGGGGCCGTCGGCTTCTTTAATGGCTTCTTCGACTAGCTGAGAAAGCGGTTTGCCTTCATAGGCGATCGCCTCAGCAACTAGCATATCAGCCAAAATCCCGTCTTTTTCAGGAATGTGACCCAAAACGCTCAAACCGCCAGACTCTTCCCCACCGATGAGCACCGCAGTTTCCCGCATTTTTTCGCCGATGTATTTAAAACCGACTGCGGTTTCGTAGATTGTTAAACCGTACTTGGCGGCCAAATTGTCCAGCAAGTGGGTAGTTGCGACTGTACGGACGATCGCCCCAGTCAATCCTTTATTCTTAACCAAGTGACGTGCCAGCAGCAACAGTACAGTATTTGGAGTCAAGACATTTCCCAACTCGTCAACAATACCAAAGCGATCGCTGTCGCCATCGGTAGCCAAACCCAAATCGGCCGAATCCTTCTTAACAGCTTCCACCAACTCAACTAACTGTTCCCCCTTGGGTTCGGGCATTCCACCACCAAACAGCACGTCGCGGTAGGTGTGAAAACTTTCGACTTCGCAGCCGCAGTGTTCCAAAACGCCGTCGAGATAGCCGCGAGAAGTCGAGTAGAGAGCGTCGTACTTCACCTTCAACTTAGCAGAGCGAATCCGCTCCACATCGATCAAAGTATAAAGAAACTTCAGATATTCGGGTTTCGGGTCAAAACTGGAGATTTTATCGTTGTGGCTGCCTTTGGCTGGGGCATCAGAAGCACCAGCAATATTTGCCACAATGGTATCAGTAATTTCCGGGGTGGCCGGGCCCGCGTAGTCGGGGATGTATTTGATGCCGCAGTAAGGTGCGGGATTGTGCGAAGCCGTGAACATCAGGGCTCCTGCGGAGTTGAGATGCTTGGCGCTGTAGGCGATGACTGGTGTGGGGCAATCTCGATCGACCACTTTCACCGTCCATCCCAAATCTGCCAATACTTCCGCTGAGGTGCGGGCGAACTCGTCTGCCAGAAAGCGGGTATCGTAGGAGACTAGAACTGGGCGGTCTTTGGTGTAAGCGGTTTCTAGGTAACTGGCGATCGCCCGGGTGACTTTTCGCACGTTGGCAAAAGTAAAGTCATGGGCAATCAGTCCTCGCCACCCATCGGTTCCGAACTTAATTTCTGTTGAATTGCTGCTAGCGCTCATTTTATCCACTTCCTCTCGTCCTACTAATCCTACCCGAAGGCATAGCCTTAAAGACATACTGGCCGTGCTGTTTGTGAGGATCGATCGCCCGTGGGGCCCGCATCTGCCTAATCCTATCGTTGTAGGGACAGGCTTCCGCCTCCGACAGAGGACTCGAACAAGTCAGAGTGGGCAAAATGTGGGAGGGATGGGGCTAGTCAGGCGCTAATTCCGGTTTTGAAGGGTCGTTTGCCGATCGAATGGACGACGATCAATTGCGAGCGATTCCCTACGGGATAGCTTCGCTTCACGGGGAAGCTAAAAAACCGATCGCAAAAAACGACCCTGGCAATGGCCTTAACGAAATGCACATAAATCTGATTCTCATCTCAAATTTAATTTTTTATTTAGAAAAGCCGATCGTTAAATTTGTTAGGGTTTCCTAACAATCGCCAGACTCACAATACATTTCTAATTCAGCGACGGAAATAAATTAACCAAAGTCAGCGATCGAGCGTGCTGTAGCCTAGCTTCTTTAAGAAATTAGGGCGATCGACAAAAGCGCTCCAAAACAAAGATAAAGTATTTCAAGCAGCAGTTTTTTTGAGGCAGATTTGACTTTAATTATCAGATTTTAAGACCGATTAAATTTCTTGCTCGTCCTCATTTATAGGTCAAAAAAATCACTTAGGATCGCGATCACAGGGTGATGGTGATCGAGCGCACAATCAATAATGTTATTAACGTGCAACTTATAAAAGATGCAGGCAGTCGAGCCAAATTGCTTATAGCTTTAAGCGTAATGGCTGATGACTGTCAGCGTACAAATGCAGAAAATTGTAGTTGACAACGTTAAAACTTAGGGGAATCGATCGGGTGCGACTTAATAAAAAAACGAGGTTTATCATGACGGGTATTTCACAAATATCTTCAAAATCTTTACCAGCAGCCGACCAACTTCAACACGGCCCAAGTCAGGCGTCCCAAGGTATTACCGGACCCGACACTGACAAACTCCCAAAAGCTAAAGGTGTCAGCGTTTCTTCCTTCGCAGTTAGCTGGGCAAAAAAATATTACAGTACAGTTGCGACACGAGAGAACCAAGGGCCACGCCAAATTCTCCCCAGCCTCGATTTAACTAATTTTGAGGGAAATAGGGCCCCAATAGTTGACAAATTGACAGATACCCTGAAATTAGCCAGCGAGATAGCTTGGAGTAGAGTAGAAGCTCTTTTAGGGAAACAAATAGAGCGGCACGCGATCGATCCAAGTTTAATTAATTCTTTAGAAATTGCCGCCGATTCTCGCACATTATATCGGAAAGCAATAGACGCTTATGCGGATAGAGAACCTGTTTTCCGCTTGTCAGTGCTGGTGGGAAAAGATATTATCAAAGTGAGGCGAAAATACTCAGAGACAGATCCGTTAGTGCTGGGATTTGTGACAATGCAGTTTCAATACACTAGCAAAATCTTGTTAGGATGTCTTTCGGAGTCAGAGAGAGCGGAATTTGCGCCCTACTTAAAAGTTGTAGACGACTACCTGCACATTCCCTACGGAGAGATTAACGAGGCTGCGGCGAATCAGCCCCCGAATTCAAGAGCTCTATTAGCCGTTCAGCATTTGTTGCAGCAGACGACTCAGATTGCTAGTGCAGTGTACGATCGAGCTAGTGCCCAGCATCAAGGATACCGCAGCAGCAGTGGCTATTTGAGCGATCGGGAGATAAAAATTTCTGGTATCCGGGATGTCGAGATTTTTCAAAGCTATTTGTGCTGGTGCGTTTTGGAAGGTAGTATTCGCCCGGTACAGCAAGAATTGTTTCCAATTTGCGTGATGTTGTACCCCAAACTTCATGTAAGTTGGGAGTTAGTGCAGGATATGCTGCTGATTTTATTTTGGGAAATATGCGATCGGCTTCCTGCTGAAGATTTAACGGTATTTGTACCTTACTTGCGTACTTTGACTGAGATGTTTTCCAGCGATGTGTTTGATAATTAGATATAGCCTTTCGATCTCTCATATGAGGTACTCATGGGCATAGGGCATAGGGCATAGGGCATAGGGCATAGGGCATAGGGCATAGGGCATACCTCACTTTTTTGAGAACCGCTATAATTTATAATTGGTAATTGCTTCAAAATTTACCAGTTGCCTATTTAAAACTAAAAGCTGCGACTGCCAAACATCCCCAACCAACAATAAAAGCAACTCCCCCCAGTGGCGTAATTGCACCCAGCCATTTGATGTCACTCAAACTCAGGGCGTACAAACTGCCTGAAAAGATGATTGTGCCGGCAATAAAAGCCCATCCAGCCACTGCAAAAAAGGTTTGAGACTCTTGGGCGCGGCTCAAGAGTAAAGCGACGAGTAATAGAGCTAGGGCATGGTACATTTGATATCGGGCGCCGGTCTCAAAAATGGTTAAAGCTCGATCGGTCAATTGATTTTTCAAAGCGTGGGAGGCGAAAGCACCGCCTGCAACGGATAAACCTCCGAATACGGCTGCGGCTGCTATGAAAATGCGGATTAGGATTAGTGATGACATAATTTAATAATAATTGAATTTTATTTAATTTTACGGTTGTGTGGGGATTGTCGATCGGGTTATTGGTTGGTGGGGGCGGGTTTATCAAGATTATCTGTGGGTGGCATAATCGATCGGTTAACCCGCCCCTACAAAATAATCCTAATATTGTACAGGCCTGTAGGGGCGGGTTCGCCTAGATATTTGACACCCATCAACAAATTATAAAAACCCGCCCCCACCCAACCCAGAAATCAAAAATTAATTGAATTTAAAGGTTAAGCGGGGATAGTCAATTGGGGTTATTGGTGGGGTGGGGGCGGGTTTATCAAGATTATCTGTGGGTAGCAGAATCTATCGGTTAACCCGCCCCTACAAATTTGAAATAATTACCACTTAAGCTCAAATTTGCACCTCCTTGGAGAATGCTAATTAATTCATTTTGAGCCGCCTTGCGGTAAATTGCCGTACCAGTTTGGTTAGCTTGCGAGAAAGGAACTAGCAGGTAATCATCGGCTTTACCCTGCAATTGGATACTATCTTCACTGGCATTAAAATCAGTAATTAGCGCGTAGTCGCTATCGAGGTTATCGTAGTAAGTGTTATTGACATCTCCCAAAACGAAAATATCGCTACCACCTCCACCAGTTAAGGTGTCAATTTCCTCAATTCCGGGGTTAATAGCATTGATGTCAACTCCGGTGAGAATATCGTTGCTATTGTCGCCTTTAATTACGTCATTACCAAGTCCACCAAAAAGGCTATCATTTCCATCTCCACCTATTAATATATCTTGCCCTTTTTCACCATCTAAGTAGTCATCATTGAGATTACCTGATAACACATCTTGACCTGCATTACCAAAGATTTTATCATTTCCTTGGCGGCCGGAAATCGTGTCATCTTCTTGGGTTCCGTTGATAATATCATCTTGAACCGTGCCTTGCAAACCATTATTCGGGTTAGCAAAACCGAAACCTCGGCTACCAAAAACGGCATAACTTTTGCCGGGAGAATCTTGAAATAAACTGCCGGGTGCGCCAACAATTATATCGTCGATGCCGTCGCCGTTAATATCTCCCCCACCGCTGACAGCAGTGCCAAGTAAACCATCGGTTTCTACTCCATTTAAAACTAAGGCATTCTTACCGTTAGCTTCTGCTAAACTGAAATTAGCTGGAAATTCCTTACTTCCAAAAACAACAAATGTTTTTCCAGCATTGTTTTTATCGTTAGAGTTGGCGCTGGAGGCTCCTATTAACAAGTCGTCAAAGCCATCTTTGTTGACATCTCCGGCATAGCTAACGGCATTTCCGGCTGAACCTTCAGCATCGAAACCTAAGATTGTAAAGCCATTACTACCGTTCAATTCAGCAAGGTTAAAGATGACAGGAAATTCCTCTTTTTTGCCAAAAATTACGGAGATTTTGCCAGCGTTAATTTGGTCGCCAACTGTCGCACCGGGAGCACCAATTACGATGTCTTTATTGCCGTCACCGTTGATATCTCCTGTGGCGGTGAGGGCGATTCCAGAACGTTCTTCAGCACTGAGGCCGGCGATGACAAATCCGGTGGTTCCATTTAATTCTGGGACGTTGACGCTGCCATTAAATCCGCCTTGCTGACCGAAGATAACGTAAGTTTTGCCTGCATTAATGCCGCCGCTGGTGTTGCCGCCATCTGCACCAATTACGAGGTCGGGGATGCCGTCGCCGTTGATATCGCCGCTGCTGGCAGTACCGCTAGAATTGCCGTCGATCCCATTAATAACAAAGCCGTTATTGTTGTTAATTTCAGCTAGGTTTAAGTTAGGAGAAAAACCTGTGGTGCGGCCGTAGATGACGTAGCTTTTACCAGGTGTGCCACCGAGCGGGCCGGGTGCGCTGATGAGTATGTCGTCAATGCGATCGCCATTAATATCGCTAATGCCAGTCGCAAAGAGGCCGGCGTAGTCAAAGGTGTTGGTTCCTGTAACGGCAAAACCATTATTACCGTTCAAATTAGCCAGGTTGAAGTTAGCAGGAAATCCTTTGTTTGTGCCGAAGACAATGTAAGTTTTTCCGGCATTATTTTGACCGTTGACAGCGGCACCGAAGGCACCAATAATAAAGTCTTTGATGCCGTCGCCGTTGATATCGCCGGCACTGCTGACTGTTCCGCCGCTGAAACCTTCGGCATCGGTGCCATTGAGGGTGAAACCATTTTGACCGTTGAGTTGGGAAAGGTTGACGCTGGCGGGGAATTTTTGATTACCAAAGATGACTTGACTTTTGCCTGCGGCGTTGACGTTATTGGGGTCGGCACCGAACGATCCGACTATGATATCGTCTATTTTGTCGCCGTTGATATCTCCGGTTTTGCTGACAGCAACTCCTGAGAAGTTACCTGCTTCTGTGCCGTTGAGGACGAAGCCGTTATTGCCGGAAAGGTTGTCAAGTTTGAGGCTATTTATATTGACATTAACGGTGGCAGCTTGTATTTGTTTGCCGTCTGTTAGGAGGTAGTTAAATTTATCGGTGCCGGTGAAGTTTGGGGGTGGGGTGTAGGTGAGTTGGTCGTCGGTTTTATCGTCTGGGGTGTTGTTGTTGTCGAGGGTGATGATGCCTCCGGCAACGGATTTTGTGTTGAATTCTTTGATGGAGAGGGGGTCTTTGGCGGTGGTATCGTTGGCTAGGATATCTATTTTTGTGGCTGTGTTGACGGTGGTGGTGGTAAAGTCGCTGTTGGCGGTGAATGGGGAGGCGATCGCTAAAACCCCATTTGTGGTTCGTGCGTTTTTAGCACTTTCAATAAAAGACTCGTCTCCCGTGAGTAAAAAGTCAAGAATGGCAGCGTTAATCAGGTTTTCATCTGTAATTCCCGCAGCGAGAACTTTCTGTCTTGCTTCCTCAAATTTTTGTGGGTCTTTGGCTTGTAAGTCCTCAATAGTAATGGGGTTAAGAGGGAATTTTCGATTAGTAAAGGTGTTAGTGCTTTGACCGGGTTCATAGTGAAAGAGGGATTCCTCTTGTTTGATCCGCCAACTATCAGCATATTTGCCATACAGATCGTTACGGGAAACAGGAGACTGGAGAATTGTTCCGTCTCGCAGAGCAATGTCATCTTCTTGTTTATTGTTGTTATTGCCAAACAGACCCGTAATTTTGTCTTCTCGTTCTTTCGTTAAATAGATATTGATATCTAGGTAGTTTATTCCTTTGAAACTAGCCTGGGTATCAATGTCAATTTGATCGCCACTTGGATAAACAATGGTGTATTGATCTCCTTGGTGATAAATACGACCTTGACCAACACTCAGGTAGCTATTATCAGCAATTTGAGTAGGTTGATCGTTGATGAAAACCTGTTGATTTGGTGTATTAGGCGTTTGTTGTTCCGGTTTGCGGAAAATTGTTATCCGCTGTCCATCAATTTTTGTTGCGATCGCTGTGTTGATAGAGACTGGTTCATTTCTGAAGGGTTCTTGTCGGGTTTGAACTTCTAAGTCTCCACTTTCCGACTTCAGTAGCATGAATTCACCTGCCGTTTGGAAGTCATAACTGAGTCCGTCAATGGTTACTAAGTGGGGTTCGCCCCATGTACTACCTCGATTTTCTGGCTTGGGATCGGGGCTGTCATCGTCATTGATAGTGCCTGTTGCTTCAGAGGAGTCTGTGCCTTTACAGTCAGCAAAGAGTTTACCATTTTGGTCTTTGACTGTAAGCGTGAAGGTTTCATCTGGCTCTACTGTTTCATCTCCAGTAACAGGAATTTTAATTTCGCCACTGGTTTGACCTGCTGCAATTGTGACTGAGCCACTACCTTTAGGTGAGCTATATGATAGCGTTACTGCCTCGTTTGGCACATCGCGTAGTGTTACTGGGAACACCATATCTTTAGTGCCGCTATCCCCCTCAGTTACGCTTGCATCTGAAACTGAGACGGGTAGGTTGTAAGGAATTCTATAAGTTTTCTCAATTACTATTCTCTTTGTGACCTTATCATCTTGTTTAATTTGGGCTAGATCAATTGGCGCAATTTTTAAAGTAGCCATAGGATTACTACCGATTATAGGAGTTGGTTCACTTGTGAGACCTCCTTCAGGAACTTGAAACTTTTTGAGTGGCCCTCCCTTTATTGGTGGAATTTGCAAATAACCAAAACTAGCCCCCAATTCATATTTCAATATCTCAGTATCTAATGACCCCTGAACTGCCGAACCAATTTCATTAAATATCTGACCCGAAAGTTCGTATTCGGCTTTGATTTCTACAACACCACATCCCTGCTCAGGAGTTTCAAATTCAAACACATCTCCTAAAGAACCTGGTTTTGTTGAATTTGGCTCTCCAACCACCTCCATTTTAACCTTTACATCAGATGGAGCAAATACAAAATCTTGTCTCACAACATAAGACAAGTTTGCTGTTACATCTAAAATATCCAAACTAGCTGCGAACCCAAACTTTGCTTGCTTAATCACTTCTTTATTAGTTAAAGGAAGACGTTTGATATCAAAGTTTTTGACCGCCTGCAAGTCTTGTAGAGTTATTCCTTGTTCTGCAAAAAAATCTAAATCTTTTTGCTTTAACTTATCAAAGTCAAACTTTTCAATTGTTTCTCTTTCTTGAGGAGTGACTTGAGTTGTAGTATTATCTGTTGGATTGGTGACAGAGCCTCCAAAATTTATTGGAGGAAGTTTAAGAAATCTGGCTGGAGGGAAAAAATACGCGATAAGTCCATCTATATCTAATTTTAGCTTTGCCAAATCATCTGTACCTTTTCCACTAATAGGTACAAGTTTTTTATTGATACTAGATGGAATAAAATTCAATAGGGTTTCAGATTCAAACTCTGAGGGTTTTATGGCTATATTGTCAACTGGTGTAAAGCTGAGAGAGCCTAAATTTCCCAGAGGAAACTTCAAAGCAACATCACCTACTCTGGCACGAACTAATTCACTTTTTTGTTCAACTATCGGATCTCCGAAATAGCCTAAATTTGGGATCTTTTTGTCTCCGAAAGGAGTTTTTACTAAAATATTGCTCAAACCACTGGGCGCTAAGCTATATACTAGATCAAGACCTGTACCTGGTAGCTCATATCCCGATCCCTTAATTGACCCTTTTTGAACTGAAAAAGATGAGGTATCTATTTTTATTGTCTCTTTATTATTCACATTGTTGGGCAGAGTAATATCCGTTTTTATTGGATATCGAAATTCCTCTAAACGTCCCAGACCGCCCCATTCAGCAAAATAATTGATTTTAGCAGAGCCATTTAAACTCCCATCAAATTGAATGCTACCTTTATCGTCCTTTCCTGAAAATATTATGCTGCCAGTATCCAAAAGAGTTTTATCGTACCTGGGGAGTTTAAAATTATTCCAACCCTCAATATTGTTTGCAAAAAAATCAAGGGTATCTGATTGTACTTTCTGCTCGATCGCCCTCAATTCCCCATCCAAAACAACCACCGCCGAATCATCCTCACCCTTCAACCCCGCCAATTCCCCCTGACTCAACGCCTTACCTTGAACTAAATCCGAAAAAATCTCCCCCTCATCCCCGATCGCATCTACAGTATTAATCTGCGAATCAACAAAATGCCCAAACTCTTCCAGCAAAACACCCGCAACCGCCGTAACATTTCCCGCATTTTTGGCAAGGAATTCCCGCGACAGATAAATCTTCCCTGTCGCAGCCGTAAACGCACCCAAAGCACCATTAATCTCTGCTTCCGAACGAATCTCAATCTCTGGAAATTCGCTAAAATCTCCCTGTGCCCAAGCTGATGCTAACTTGACTGCTTTCTCAACATCAAAGTTGTTGCCGAATGCTACCTGCATCTTGGCCAGAAAATCTGCACTTGTTGCAAAACTTGTGAGGGAATTCTGCCCGATCGCACTTATCATATTCAAAGCGCGATCCTCGACATCCGTACCCACTTCAGTACCGAAAAACTCATCATCTGTTAGCCATTTCATAATCCGATCTCCTCAAAAAAACTAATTATTGCCAAAAAACACAAAAGGCCGGGAAAGTGACAAATGCGATCGAAGCGATCGCGCCTGCCCTTTCACCAGCCCCGTGAGCATCTCACTCATCTCAAGCTAGGTTTTTACCTAAAATTCAATTGTTTAAACAATGATGCTGCCGACCATCGCAACCGTACAGACTATATCATTGCGGGTACTTTACCCGACGTAAAAATAATCTACACGATTTAATTTAACCTGTCAATACCTTCCCTTATCTTTGTTGTAAATAGTTTCATAGTTGGGTGGGGGCGGGTTTATAAAGATAATCTGTGGGTGACAGAATCGATCGGTGAACCCGCCCCTACAAATTTGTCCGCAATTTTACTGATAGGGGCGGGTTCGCCTAAATTTTTGACACCCATCAACAAATTATAAAAACCCGCCCTCACCCAACCGATCGCACTTATTCCTTTGAATTCCACTCCCGAACATCTTCCTCAGAAATGTGATACCGATAATAAGTAGAACCCTTCACAGTCACTTGAATTTTATCTTTACCCTTTTGGGCCCTCTCACTCTCAATAGTCACTTTTCCAAACCCTGTTTTTTCCCAAGTTTCACACAAAATGTCCTCGATTTTATCAAAAACCTGATTAATCGGATTCTCTTTGCTTTCGGGCGATGATGACATATCTGTTTCCACCTTCTGATTTAACTTAGCTTTGCTGTTGCTGTCGCCCGATCGATCTGTCCGATCGCCTGCTGCATCCTCTGATACCAACTTCATAGCTTTTTACCCCCTAAATTCCAGCCTCTACTTACATTTCGGAAATAGCCCTATGTTTTTACGCATAGTTCCAGCTTTTGTAACAATCATTTACACGATCGCCCCCAAAGTCGCAGACGATGACGCACAGCATCGCACAACAATTAGCAGCGTTGCATCCGCACAATTCCCATCCGCCAGAAACTCCATACTTCTTACCCCCAAAATGATGTTTGCAAAGATTTAATTATTGAATAACTTTTTAACCCGTAACTCAGTGTAAAATCAATAAACATTCAAAACTCACAATTGTGCAGTCACAGGCAGCAGTCATTCGATTTTAGATTTTAGATTTTAGATTTTAGATTGGATGATTGAAGAATTGACCCCACGGATCGAGACGGGGGCTTGAGGATTTTAGATTTGGGATGCTTTCGATTGATTCCACGGATAGAGACGGGGGCTTGTACCACCTTTGAAATTCTCGGTCGCCAACTTCTGACATGGCGCTGCCACGCGCGATCGCACTTCCACAGGCAAACTACCCATGAATCAAGCAGAATTTACCACTATTTACAACAATTTAGGCAACAAATGCAAGCAAGTTTTGCAGCAAAAACTAGCTGGAACACCCAACAAACAAATTGCCAAAATTCTCGCAATTAAATCTGAAGCAACTGTACGCCAACATTTGACAACAGCATATCAAGCCTTTGGTTTAGGAAACGACAAGCGCTCTAGCTGGTCAGATTTGCAGGCATTATTTTTTCAATTCAGGCCCGAACTAATCCCAGCGCCACCTGGAGAACCACAACCATTAAATTCTCGCTGGGTAGAACGAAGTTCAGATATTACTAAGCTCCAAAAATGGACATCAGAAAAGTTCAAGATTTTGATAATAGTAGGAGAAGGCGGCATCGGCAAAACTACCTTAGCACAGCAATACCTAGCCAGTTGCCAATTTGAAAAAATATTAGATATGAAAATTGCATACACTCCAGAAGACTTGCGGAGTGCCGATTCATTTGTTCAGACTTGGCTGCAGCAAGATTTTCAGGAAGATGCACCCAGAGATTTTAGCCTTAGTTTAAGTTTGCTAGAAAAAAAACTGCGTCAAATCAAAGTTGTAATTTTCATAGATAACTTAGAGTCTGCCTTATGCAACGGTATGTTTTTACCTGAATACCGCAATTATGTAGAATTACTGCGCGTACTCAGCGATCCCCGAATCGAAGGAGTCACCCTGATTACCAGTAGAGAAAAATTAAAAGAACCTGACATCAGAGGCGTTCAAACTCACATTTTAAGAGGCTTGACTCCAGAAGCATGGCAACAATATTTTGAATATCCCAAAACTTCTGAAGATTTACAAGCTCTGCAAGAAATGCACGCAGTTTACAAAGGCAATGCTCTAGCGATGGAGGTGCTGTACAATGATATAGCAATCCTAAATGATTTAGATAAATTTGTAGGGGTAGTGCTACCCCTACTCCCCGTGCCTACCCCCTATCTATCGGGCAACCACGGGGAGTAGGGGTCGGATTGCCCCTACAATAATTATGAGAATGATTTAGGATTGCTATATTCAAAATAATTATGATGGAGATATTGCCGAAGCTTGGCAACAAAACCGCCAGGAATTACAGCAGCTAGATCCATTTTCGTTTCTTATCAACAATCAGTTAAATCGCCTCAACGCTCACTCTCATCAAGCTTACCGCTTGCTATGCCGTTTGGGAGCTTGTCGCTATCAACAAATTGAATGGTTGCCAGATACTTGTATCAAAGCTTTGCTGTGGGATGTAACGCCAGCAGAACAATTGAAAGTAACGCGGCAGTTGTGTGACTGTTCTTTGCTACAATTACATCGGGGCAAATACCGAATGCACCCAGCGATTCGGGCGGCAGGTTTGAATCAGTTACAGAATAGCAGCGAATGGGAACAAACTCAAAGGGCGATCGCACAACATTGGTTTTCTAGTGTAGAACATATTCAATCCCCTCAGTTAGGTTTGCACGTTTTAGAAGCTTACTATCATTTCCGAGAAATTGAAGATTATGATTCAGCGTGGGATGTATTGTGCCGCCCCTGCCATACCTATTTTACCAGAAGAATTGTTTCTATATTTTTTATCGTGGGGATACATCAGCCAAACTTTAGAATTAGCAGATAAACTGGTAAATCGAGTTTCGCCTAACCGGGAAGCAAGTCTGTATCGCTGCATCGGCGACTGTCACGCCTATTTGCTAGCAGATGGTTTTGAAGCAGCTCTAGAATATCACCGCCAAGCTCAATTTGCCGCTAAGCGTGAAGGCGATAAATGGACAGAATTAAATTCATACAGTGATATGGGTTTGTGCTATAGCAATCCTAAATGATTCAGATAAATTTGTAGGGGTAGTGCTACCCCTACTCCCCGTGCCTACCCCCTATCTATCGGGCAACCACGGGGAGTAGGGGTCGGATTGCCCCTACAATAATTATGAGAATGATTTAGGATTGCTATATATTGCTGCTGGTGAATACGAGCTAGGATTAGCTATTTATCAAGCAAAACTTAATTTAGCTTTATCTCAAGTATCTCCTGCAATTCAATCTCGGCTAAATAGTTGTTACTGCGAAGTTGCTCTCCTACATTCATATTTAGGACAAGCGAGTGAGGCGAAGGCAGCATTGAAAGAAACTACAAGACACTTGCAACAACCTTTAGAAAGCGTTCCGCCTTGGCAAGCTTGCTGGGATTTGAATATGGCTGGTTTAGCTCAAAAACATATTGGCGAGTACCATTAGTGACAAGTTAAGGTGATGAGTAAATTGTCAATGGGGTATTTACATTAAGTAAAAAATGGATGAAACTCATAACAGGTAAGTAATTGGGGGATTGAGACGGGCCATGACCAAGACTAGAACTACAAATCGAGATCACGCCAAGAAGAAACAACGGCCAATGATAGAGGATGAAGTAATTGCCCAACAACTCGAAGCATTACTGACACCAGCCATGCTCAACCAGAAAAATTCCTACCGTCAACTGGGGCGAGCGAGACCGCATTCTCAACTTGCCCCTGATGATGGCTGCGGTGTTAACCGGTTCTATGGCGAGATGTAGTAGGGGTAAGAGAACTGACTAGAATGTTAACTAGAGATGGTTTTCTGTGGTGTAATCCCACCAAAGTCAGCCAACAAGGACTCTCACAAAGATTTTTCACCTTTCCTGCCGAGCTATTTGAACAAGTATTTAAAGACTTATTGCCAAGGTTAAGAACAAATTGGCAAAGCAGAAATCAACGAACCTTACCAGAAAGTATTCAGTTTACATTAACAAAATTTGAGCAGATTTGGATTATAGATAGTTCAATATTAGAGGCATTGTTTCGGAAATTATCAAGTTTATAAGAGACTAAGGTCGGACAACGGGCGGGAAAAATAAGTACAGTAATTGATGCGAGTAAATCGACTACCAGTAGAAATCTGGTTTACCGAAAATGCGAAAGAATTTGATATAAAGCTTGAAGAAAATATCCTCAGTTTAGTCAGCGAAAATACGTTGCTATTATTAGATAGAGGATTTTATCACTTTAGTTTTTGGTTGAAATTAATTGACCAAAAAGTTAAGTTTATTAGGAGAATAAAGAAAGGAGCAGCAATCAAAGTAGAGCAAGTGTTTACAGATAGTTATGGACTGCGAGACCGTAAGATACGTCTGGGGTCTGGAACAAAGAGAACTCCGTTTATTACTTTACTTTTGATTGAAGTTCGTTCAGGAAAAGCCTGGCATTCCTATTTAACCACTGTCTTAGAGCCAGAGATATTACCCCTTATGTAGTTGCAGATTTATATCGACGACGTTGGCGGATTGAAGAGGCATTTAATATAGTAAAAAGGCTGTTAGATTTAAGCTATTTATTGACGGGTTCAATCAATGGGATTAAATTACAAATTTGGGCAAGGTGGTTATTTTATGCGGTTTTAGTAGACTTAGGTGATGCAGTAGCCGATGAACTAGCTATACCTTTTGATCGGATTTCTTTAGAAATGATTTATCGCGGTCTTTATCATTTTACGATAGCTCATCATAAAGGTAAAGCAACCGATCCAGTTAAATATTTTGCTGCCCCAGAAAATCGCGATTTAGGAATTATTAAACAGGAGCGAAAACCAAATGTTAAGTTAATCGTCGCCCCTTTTCCTGAAAAGCAACGAGGTTCTAACCAATTCTTTTTCAATAATTCTCCAAAAGCCTCTTGACAAAAAACTTACAGCCTTAACTTGTCACCAATGGTGATGCACGGGTTTTGATCTATTTTACCTGTTTTTTTTGCACCTGACTTGCATCGCACCAGTTCTTAACCCATGCCACGTCAAGTGCGATCGATATATTCAGCAAGCCCTAGATAGTTACAAAAGTTTTGGGCGGTTTTTGTTGGGTTCGATTTAAATAAGTCAAGGGTTCGGTCGATCTGGCCTTGCCACAAAAATCCCTTGGCTTTAGCTAGGCGTTTTAACGGGTGCATCTCACCTTTGCAGCCCTCCGCTAGAAATTGGAGTTTTGAGGCAGGAGGCAGGAGGCAGGAGGCAGAAGGAAAGAGGCAGAAGGAAAGAGGCAGAAGGAAAGAGGCAGAAGGAAAGAAGAAGAAGGAAGGAGCCAGAAGAAGGAATGAGCCAGAAGAAGTATTTTTACAAATATGAGATGCTCCCGTTTTAACGACCCTCCCACTTTATACAAATTTTCAATTAAATGATACCAATCTAAGATTTCGCGTCGGGTTTTACCCGGATTCAACTGGCTAATAATCTTCCATATTCCCTCATGTCCATCACCTAAACATGTTAATAAATAGGCTAAAGGTTGATGATTTATATAGTTAATTAACGCTTCATTGTCTTGATAAAAAGCCCCATAATAACTTTCATGTAACCGCACAGCCTTATAATCTTGCCAATGAGAGCCTTCTCCCAAATTCCCTCTCAGACGGACTTTCCCTCCATCTATGCTAGTTTCCTCAACCTCAATTTTGGCTATAGGTTCTGACCATTCTTGTTTTTCTACTAATCGATGCAAACAAGTGTGTCCAATCTTGACTCCCGTCTGAACTTCCATATATGAGGCCGCATTTTCGTAGGAAAGATTAGCAATTTGACGGAGACAGCATTTTTCAAATAATGGAGATCATCTAGTTGATTTCTTAACCTCTAATTTTTTGGCCTGTTTTTCAGTAATTCTTAGTTCACCAATACAGCTTTTTACGCTCGCTGAGGTCGTCCTTGTTCTGTTCCCGTTGCTTGTTTGATAAAAAAAAACCGATTTGGGGGCCGATTTTTTCAAGCCCTTGTTGCCTGAGATGCTTTTCAATATTTTCCAGACTGGTCAGTTTACTGGGGGGTGTATTGTTATACAAAATTTTAGCAATTTCTGCCGTACAGGATTGCAACCGCTCTAGTTCTTCAGGGGTCATGGCTCTTTTTCTCGACTTTTTTTGACGCTTCTATTGATTTTAACTATTTTACGCTGATTTGGGGATATTTACAAAACCGGGATGCTCCCGAGCGATTATTGGGTCGTGTCCAGGTCAAAATGCAGGTGATTGGTGCAATGATATCGGAAGTTGGTGCATTTGGCTTTTGGTATTTTAAAGTCCCAAAAGCCTTTCTATCCAACTTATTTGCTCGCTACCCCTTGACAGATCAAGACAGTATCTACAAAAATCGCGGTTGCTCGACCGGACATGATATCAAAACTCGGATTTTTCTAAACGTTCGGTGCTATGCTTGGCTCTTTGTTGGGATTGTTTTCTGAAGATAATGAGATTGGATTTTTCACCGCAGATTAACGCAAATTAACGCAGATAAACTGCCAAGGAAATCGGCGTTTATCTGCGTTAATCTGCGGTTTCAAACCTCTTATCTTCCGAGATCAACCAATACGGTTCACTTAAGGAAAATTGTAGCGAAAATGTTGGGTTTCGTTCCTCAACCTAACCTACGCACGATCTGTTTTTTAGCACTAACTGAACCGTATTCCTAGATAAACGTCAAGTCAAATTCCGAAAGAGCAGAAACCCCAGTTACACCATTTAACTTCGCCAAAATGCGAGAATCGCTGCCGGTGAGGTTATTGCCATTGCCGTCATAAATGATGTAAGTATTGCCGCCGGAATCGTAGGCAAACAAGAAAGCACTTCCTCCCAGAATATTTGCAGAAACAGTTGTCTGCACATTCAGCAGAACTTGGCTGTTACCGCCCAGATTCGCAAATCCGGGGGCAAAATTAAACTGATCGGCGATCGGCACACCGAGACCGTTAAAATCAGTAATCACATCGTATCCGCCCGCCGCGATCGCAGCCTCGATCGCCGCCGAAGAAGCCGCATCAAAGCCAGGCCCACCTTGTGCAGGGCTGGTATAGCGGTATTGATTGCCGCCGCCGCCCCCCGTCATGGTATCTGCGCCGAGGCCGCCTACGAGCACGTCGTTATCCACACCGCCGTTAATCGTATCGTTGCCGCCTTGACCATCAATAGTATCGCTGCCCGCCAAACCGTCCAAATTGTCCGGCAAAGAACCCCCAACTAAATTGTTAGGCCCGCTATCTGCAGGCAAGATTTGAACGGTGATAGTACCTACACCCGGAATTGTCCCGAATCCGTCGCTGACGCTGTAGGTGAAAGCAGTTGTACCCGCTACGTTGCCGGGGATGAATTGCACTTGAGAGACAAGATTTACAGCTATCCCCAGTTGCGGTGTGCTGACATTGATAATGTTGAGCGTCCCTTTTTGCGGACTGGAATCGTTGGCCAGCACATCGATGAAAGTGGGCAGCGAATTATTCGTACTCGTAAATACGATGCCGTCATTGACAGCAATCGGCGACAGGGTACTTGGAACAGTTACGGAGGTATCGAAAGAATTGATGTTAATCGCCACTGACGCTGCTGCCGTGCCGCCTTGGTCGTCAGCTACGCTGTAGCTGAAAGAACCGGCTGGCCCGATCGCGTTTGTTCCAGGTTGGAATTTCAGCCCGAGTAAATCCTGAACGGTTAACTTTTGGTTCACGGCGACCGGGCTCGTACCCGTAATTACCTGACCAAAAGTAGGATTGGGAAGTCCGACTACCGCGATCGACAGCGGCTGGCCCTCCGGGTCGCTGGGCGCCGAAATGCTCAGAGACAGAGGCAAATTCTGCAAACCAGTCACCGTCTTGCCCGCTTCCACGATCGGCGGCTGGTTAGGAGTCGGAGATGTAAAACTCGGCGGAGTCGGCCCGCCGCCCAAAGGCGGAGGAGTTGGGGGCGCAGCAGTTGGAGTGGGGACGATCGAAGGACTCGGACTCGGAGTTGTCGCGCCCGCAGTCGGACTCGGACTCGTACCCGGAACCTGTACCGGCAATGCCCCCGTACCTGTGCCGCCCCCAGCAGGAGCTGTCGAGCCGCCCGCAGGAGCTGTCGAGCCGCCAGCAGGAGCTGTCGAGCCGCCAGCAGGAGCTGTCGAGCCGCCCGCAGGAGCTGTCGAGCCGCCCGCAGGAGCTGTCGAGCCGCCCGCAGGAGCTGTCGAGCCGCCCGCAGGAGCTGTCGA
>NZ_JAUBOX010000009.1:34061-88116 GCF_036700445.1 Microcoleus sp. T3_B1 | reverse complement strand
GCCGCCCGCAGGAGTTGTCCCGCCGCTAGAAGGAGTTGTCCCCTCAATGGTGAAGGGATTGTCGTTTACGCGGGGTATTTGACCTGTAGTGAACCGAGATTCATCTAGCGAGTTCGATCGAACATCAATCAACACCGCCAAAAATTCCCCAGTTCGCCTGTCCCTAATAATCGTGTTGCTAGAATTCGAGCCTTGGCCCTGGAAAATTTCTAACTCTGTAAAGTTCAGACCTCCAGCCAGACCGATCGAATCTCCCGCCTTAAAATCTCTAATTACATCAGCATCGCCGATTTCGCTGCCGCCAGTAGTGAGAAACCCGTTGCTACCCGGCGACGTGCCCACCCTACCGAGAACAAAGATATCCGATCCGTCGCCTCCTGTCAGAGTATCCGATCCGCGATCGCCCGAAAGAACATCATCCCCAGCATCTCCAGACAAAGAATCATTCTCGTCGCCCCCGAAGATCAGGTCATCACCCTCGCCGCCGTCACCAGTATCGTTACCAACACCGCCGGTGATGACATCCCCGCCCTCCTGGCCCAACAAAATATCATTGCCCCGAGCGCCGATCAGGCAGTCGTTACCAGTGTCACCAAAAAGGGTGTCACTGCCCTTGTCGCCAAAAATCAGGTCGTCCTCGCCACCACCGCGCAGACAGTCATTGCCTTTACCGCCGTACAGCGAGTCGTTGCCTTCAGCACCCAAGACAACATCGTTCCCCTGGTCGCCAAAAGCTAGGTCATCGCCTTGGTCGCCAGAAACCAAGTCATCGCCTTTGCCGCCCCGCGCCGTGTCATTGCCGCGCCCGCCCTCAACAATATCTTTACCAGCGCCGCCGTTGAGAGAATCGTTACCGTCTTCGCCCCTGACTATATCGTCTCCGTCCCGACTCAGAAGCGTGTCGTCGCCGCCGCGCCCGGAAATCGTGTCATTGAACAAGCTGCCGATTAAATAGTTACTGCCGTCATTTGCGACAACTAAGCCATCGACAAAAAGTGGCTGTGGGGGAGGGGTTGGAACTGTCAGAGGTGGCCGCGGCACCGGGGTGATCGAAATGTCCGGGCCCGTCCCCGTCATCCCTGTCGAAGTCCCCGTCATCCCTGTCGAAGTCCCCGTCATCGTTGTCGAAGTCCCCGTCATCCCTGTTGAAGTCCCCGTCATCCCTGTTGAAGTCCCCGTCATCGGCGACGGTGCCGGGGACGGCGACGGTGCCGGGGACGGCGACGGTGGGGGAAAAGCTACTGGTACTGCACTTGGCATTGTTCCGACTCCTTGCGACGCTACTCAAAAACTAACTACTAAATAAACTTAAAGTCAGATGCAGTAATGACGGTGCTGAGGGCTCCCGGCACTGTAGGAATAGAATTCAACACTCCCAAATCGAAAGCTGGGAGACTGTCATCTGCCACATTCGGGTCGAAGCCGAGAACGTACTTGTTAAAAGTATTGTTCAGGTACACGAAGAAAGCTCCTGTTTTGCTCGAACCCTTTTGATTCTTCAACACTGCATTTACTGCTTGAGCGTTATCAAATTTAGATTCAAACAAAATGACTGATTGCTTGCTGATGTCGTCGCCGCTAGACCCGATATTCCTGACGATAAAACTGGTGAAATCGAGAGTAGTTCCTGAGTTGGTTAAACCCGCGAAATTTGACGATCTGAACAAGAATCTGTCGGTCTCGCTGCCGTTAGCGTTAAAGTCAGCAATCACGTCCACGCCTTCGCTGGGAGTTTCGTAGTAGAAGAAATCATTGCCAGCATCGCCGGTGAGCAAGTCAGAACCGACACCGCCACCCAAAATGTCATTGGCTGCACCGCCGGAAAGCGAGTCGTTGTCATCGCCGCCCAATACCAAGTCATTGCCGAAGGCGCCGCTGAGACAGTCGCTGCCGGCACCGCCGTCGAGAGTGTCGTCGCCCGCTTGGCCGTCGAGGGAGTCGCTGCCGGCCTCGCCCAACACGTAGTCATTGCCCGAACCTCCGAGTCCCGTGTCGTTGCCTTGTCCACCCAACATCGTTTCATCGTTGTCGCCGCCCAAGATGGAATCGTTATTGATACCGCCATCGACCAAGTTTCTGCCCAGTCCACCGTCGAGGATGTCGTCGCCTGCACCGCCCTCAAGGGAGTCGTCGCCAATGCCACCAAGTAAGGTGTCAATCCCGGCGCCACCAAGTATCGAGTCCTCGCCGGATTCTCCCAACATCGAGTCATTGCCTGTTCCGCCGTCAATGGTGTCGTTGTTGTCACCGCCCAAGAGGTTGTCATTGTCATTGCCGCCGAACATCAGGTCGTTGCCCAGCCCGCCGATCAGCGAGTCTATGCCGTCTTGGCCGTCAACGGTGTCGTTGCCCAGTCCGCCGTCAACGGTGTCATTGCCGATCGCACCCACCACCGAGTCGTTGCCTGCTTCACCGAATACGACGTCGTTGCCGACACTGCCATCGATGATGTCGCTGCCGTCGCCCCCAGAGAGGGTATCGTCGCCGGCCCCGCCGAGGATGAAGTCGCTGAGGTTGCTGCCTGTAAAGCTGCTGGCCGGGAGTGCGCTGCGATCGACAATATTATCTACCACCGTGATGCTGAAGGATGTCGGCCCGATAGTTGCAGATCCGTCGGAGGCTGTAAACGTGAAAGTGTCGCTGCCACCTGCTGCCAGCAAGTTGTATTTGACGATGTTGTTATTGATATCGTCTTGGGTGAATTTGCCGCCCACGTTGAGAAAGGTGCTACCCCTTTGGACAAAACCTCTGGTAGCATCGGGAGCTTTAGTAATCGTGTAAACGATTTCCAAGGGGCTGTTGTCGGGATCTGTGACTAACAAATCGGCGGCAGTGATTGTCTGGATAGGATTACTTTTGGCAACCACCACACCGTCGTTAATTATTAGCTGCGGCGGGCTACTGACGTTGATGGTTACTACCGCCTTACTTGTGCCGCCGCTGCCGTCTGCGATCGAGTAGCTGAAGCTGTCAGTACCCAAAAAGCCCGGATTCGGGGTGTATTTGAATACGCCACCGCCCACGGGACTCACGCTCCCTTTGCTTGCTGGAGTAAAAGTCGTGACAGTCAGAGCGCTTTGTTCCTGGTCAGTGTCGTTCAACAGAACGTTGAAACTGAGTTCTTTACCCGCAACCGTGGTGAAGTTATCGTTAACTGCTCTTGGAGGTTGGTTAAAGATGGGCGTCGGGAACGTCGGCGGCGGACTTCCTGTCGGCGTCGGACTTCCTGTCGGCGTCGGACTTCCTGTTGTCGGCGTCGGGAACGTCGGCACCGGCTCTGTCGGTGTGGGCGGTGTCGGACTTCCTGTCGGTGTCGGACTTCCTGTCGGTGTCGGACTTCCTGTCGGTGTCGGACTTCCTGTCGGTGTCGGACTTCCTGTCGGTGTCGGTAGGGGAAGGGGAGTTGCGCTGCCGGGAACTGTGGGGGCAATTACAAATGAGCTTCGCCCTAGGGTTCTGCTGTCTACTCCAGGCAATACTGCTAAAAAGTCGCCGCTGACGCCGTTGCGAATAATCGTACTGCCGGCTTTCGTCTCAGTGCTTTGGAAGATTACCAAATCTTCAAACTTGAGGTCGCCGGTTAACCCGATTAAATCTTCGCCTTGGCGAAAGTCTGTGAAAATGTCGGCATCGGCGATATCGGGGCCGCCTGTGGTGAGAAATGCCGGGTTAGTGCCGTCGCTGCTGCCGCTGGGGGAACTGAAGGCGCCGATAACGAAGACATCTCTGCCTTCGCCTCCTGCGATTATGTCTTTGCCTGCTTCGCCCCAAAGAACGTCGTTGCCAGCACCGCCGTCCACGATGTCATCACCGTCGCCGCCGAATACGATGTCGTCGCCGTCGCCGGAAAAAAATGTGTCCCCGCCGGCGTTTCCGTATAGCCAGTCGCCTCCTTCGTTGCCAAATAGCAAGTCTTCGCCGTCGCCACCGAAGAGCGAGTCGTTGCCTTGGTCGCCCCACAGGATGTCGTCGCCTCGATCGCCCAAAAAGCTATCGTCGCCAGAACCCCCACGCAAGCTGTCGCTGCCTTTTCCCCCATAACCCGTGTCTCTGCCTTCGCCTCCGATTACCGTGTCGTTGGCGTCATTGCCGTACAGCAGGTCAGGGTTATTTGCCCCGTCGAGGCAGTCGTTGCCTTTGCCTCCGTACACGGTATCGAGTCCTGAACCGCCGTCGAGAACGTCGTTCCCTGGCGCGCCGAACAGCACGTCGTCATCATCGCCCCCGAATACTAAATCGTCACCGTCGGCTCCTTGGAGGTTGTCGTTGCCTTGCAGCCCGGAAATCACGTCGGGCCCGGGACTGCCAACTAAGGAGTCGTTGGTTTCTGTGCCGCGGACTACGCCGCCGATGATTCCGGGCGAGGTACCTTGGCCTCCGCCCCCTGTGTCGTCTATGTCGCCAATTGTGTCGTCCCCGGAGGGAGGTGTTGGAGGTGTTGGAGGTGGTGCTGGGGTTGGAGGTGTTGGCGGCGTCGGAGGTGGTTCTGGTGTTGGAGGTGGTTCTGGTGTTGGAGGTGGTTCTGGTGTTGGTGTTGGTGGTATAATTACTGCTGGCACTGCACTTGGCATTATTTTGGCTCCTTTAAACGACGACGATCCCGATTAACTTTAAGAACTGATTAGTATCAGTTTGTTGCCACAAATCTGGCTTAAAATTGATTAATAACCCCATCATTTCTAACATACTAAATCAAAACTGCAACGGCTATAGATATTTTTTAAGCGGGGCATCTTTTGATATCAAAATATTAATGATTGCACGTTTTGATGCCTAGGTTGGGTATACTTTAATATCGCGCCACTTCGATATATAACCTAGAATTCCGGCTGGGAGTCAGCCCAGTGTATTTATCCAGAAGCCGAATAAATAAAAATCTTCGCCGTCAGAATTTTTTCTTTCCGAATGTCGAAGGCTGAATACAGATGTGCCCCTTGCCAGCAGAAGCCGACTGTCTTATGCTGACTGCTGACAAGAAACAGAGCTGTTAATTAGGGGCAGAAGCGGCCCGGTTTGTTCTTGTCCACTGACGGATAGTTCGCTGTGGCAAAGGTAAAGCAGGGAACAGCGACTTAACAAATCTAGCAGAATTCGCCGCAGCCGCTGTTGGTCTGCCGCCGTTTCCTCTTCGGTTTCCCAGGGGCGCCCCAGTTGCGATCGCAAAAATAAGGGAGCACCAAACAATGTCGCCGCACCACCACTCAGCCACAGGGGCGAGCCGGCATCCAGCCAAAAGTGCCATTTGTGGGCGCGGCGGCTGCTGCGGTACTGGAAAATGTTGGCGAGGGTGACGGCCCTGGCTGCTGGGCCTTCGGGACGCACTGGAAAGGGGTTGGCGGTGACGGTTCCTTGGCGCAACAACTGGATGAACCGGGCGATCGTTTCTGAGTCGCCGCCGTTTGTGGGTTCTACGCGCTGCATTCGCCCGTTGATTTCCCAGTAGTGGGTGGCGGTTTCCATTAACTCGCGCAGGGCTGCTAGCCGATCGTAGGGCAGGTATCTGTCGTTCATGAGAAATTTCTGGATTGCTCGATCGAGTAGGGCAATTGGACTCGGCAACAGCCGCTCCTGCTGTTGCGATCGCTGTTGTTCGATCCACTCCACAATGCGATCGTAGGCCCTGGCTGCTCGGTGTCCCACTCTGTCCCACCGGGGAAAGGCTGTAATGGGCAGCAATTGAGGTCGATCGATATCTGGGCAAAAACAGTGATCGGCGATTAAACCGGCTCTCACTTGGTCGATCGATTTTTGATTGTGAATTTGAGATTTTAGATTGAACGTCGAGTTGGAATCTTCTGTTTCCAATGAACTGTGTTTCTGGCTGCCCAACACTACCAGCATTTCGGCTGCGCCGTCTCGATCGACTAAACGGCCGAGTCCGGGATAAACTAAGGCTAACAAAGTCAGTAAAGCTCGAATCTCTGGGGTAGCCGAGAGGGGACGCTGATCGTTGAGAGATACGGCGGCGATATTATGTCGCGCCAGAATTTCCGTTAAACTGTAACGGGCGATCGCATCCATCCCAGGGGCAATTACGGCGATTTCCTGGGGTTCCACGGCTTGTGACTTCACCGCATCCACGATGATTTCGGCGGTTTCTCGCAGCAGTTGAGCCCGGGAAGTGGTTTGGAGCGATCGAACTTTACCGGGCAAACTCAAGCCTAAAGGATAAAAGCCCTCAGTATTAACTGCTAAACTTACCGCTAAATCTCCAATCTCTGGGGCTAAACCGGCTTTTGCGTCCAAATTTACCACGCTTTGACAGTGGCTTTCGAGTCTGGCTAGGTATTCCGTATCAGCCCCCAAGCCCAAACGCACTCCTCCATCTGGGTTGTAGGAGAACGCCCCCGCCGCACCGAAGTCGAGCATTCGATCGAACAAATGGCCACTGATCGCGGGATAATCGTCAACATCGTCTGCGATCGCAGCTTGATATCTAGAGGCCAAATGCTGCTGGTAGGTGGCATCCGGCAACAAATAGCGCCAGTAGAGTTCGCAAACAATCCCGTAAGTCAGGAGCCCCCGCGTCAAGCACCACTCCCGCCACCTTTCCAGCAAATCTCCCATGCTAGTCCACAGGTTGTTCGAGCCGCTGTCACCAGCAAATCCCTGTTCCAGAATGCTGGGAATCTCTTCTCTCGGCGTACCGCTGACAGCAGCAAGTTGTAATAAGTCTAGTGTTCGACGCACCATTCGGTTTGGACTGACCCCTGTTTTTTGCAAAATCCCTTCGTCTAGTTCGCGACGCCAGAGTCTCGCGGCAAGTTCCAGTTCTGTTTCAGGTTGCAGCCGCAGGGGAAATTGAGCCCTCAAATCCAGCGACTGAACTAGCAGTGGCCAAAATAGCAATACCTCCTGCTCAAAAAAACCGAAGGGTGTTGTGGAGTGAAAGGTATATTTTCCTTCGGTAGCGACGGCGATGCGATCGGCCAATTCTAGCCGGTTGTCTCCGTTAGCTGCTAAGACTAAAATTGCTGGGGCAGTTTGTCCAGCCCGCCGCCGCCCGGAACTAGATCGCCCTGAAACAGTTGTGGGCAACGGCTTGACAGTTTTGCTCCAAATGCAGAACTGCTCGACTAAACGAGTGGTTTTGCCACTGCGGGCAGATCCGACAATCCAAATTGAATCCTCGGTGGCCGTTCCCAATTTATGTAAATTTGTTACCATACCGTGAATACTTTAATCACTAATGTCTACAGCCAACTAACCAGCTTTAGCTATGAATACTTCTCCGTGGAACAGGATTGTAAAATATCTCTACAGCCTTCACCAATGGTATCGAGAAACGCCTGAGAGGGCTCTAGAAGAGGCCTACGATGCTGCGTTAGCAATTAAGGCGATCGAAGACGAGCATTTTGGGGGTCAAGGAATCTCTGAGCGATCGGGAGAATACGGACAAAGCACCCTGTCTTACTTTAAATCCGAACTGCAAAAATACCTCAAGGTCATCCAAACCCGAATGGTTGAGTTTAATGCTAGCCGTTCTTTTTTGGAACTGCCGGAGCGAGTGGGGGCCCAACCAAAAACGGGGCACAGCGCGGATCATCACCAGCACGGATTACATCTCAACAATAAAGATAGAGCCTCCCTTATATTTGAGAAGCTAGAGTTTATTGATGGAGTCATCGACAAGTATATTAATAATAGTAGATCGACGGCAATTGTTCCGGTTGTCACTTCAGTAAATGTGCAGGCAAAATCTACAAATAGCAGCTCTCCACCTGACAAAAAAAATAAAGGTTCAGCTAATTCTGTTCAAATTCACGATGGTGAGGTTGACACTAACTATGAAGAAGTGAATTTATTACCGCGATCGCTTTTGGGAACTTTGAATCGAATCACTAAAGATTTAGATCCGGGAGCTGAAAAAGAAGTAGTCAAGAATTTTCGCAATTCCAAAGTAAAAACCATTATTTCTCTCAGATTTATTTTGCTTTTGATTTTAGTTCCGCTGTTGACGAATCAAATTGCCAAAAACTTTTTAGTCGGCCCGGTAGTTGACCATTTTAGAGGCAAAGAAAATGCTCCAATTTTCATAAATGTTAACCTGGAAGAAGAAGCATTCCAAGAGCTGGAGAGATTTGAGCAACACCTCAAATTTGAAAGGTTAATCGGCATTGCTCCGTCGCTTTCTTTAGAGGAAACGGAAAAGAAGATTGCCGAGAAAGCAGTTGAACTAGCGGAGGAATACCGATCTGAAAGTGGTGGAGCTATTAAAAATATTTTTGCCGATTTGATTTCCTGCATTGCCTTTGCCGCGATTATCGTCACTAACAAGAAAGAGATTGAGATTTTAAAGTCTTTCATGGACGATGTGATTTACGGCCTCAGCGACAGTGCGAAAGCTTTCGTAATTATTTTGTTTACAGATGTGTTTGTCGGATTTCACTCGCCTCATGGTTGGGAAGTAATTCTCGAAGGTTTATCGAGGCATTTGGGACTGCCAGAAAATAGGCAGTTCATATTTTTGTTCATTGCGACGTTTCCAGTGATCTTGGATACGGTATTTAAGTATTGGATATTCCGTTATTTAAACCGGAGTTCGCCTTCGGCTGTTGCTACGTACAAGAATATGAACGAGTAATCAGGGGCGAAGGAAGTTCGGCAACGGATTTTGTAGCGGATGTAACGGATGTAACGGATGTCAGTCCGATGTCCGTCGGAAGAAGGAAGAAGGAAGCAGGAAGCAGGAAGGAAGAAGAAAAAAAGATGTAATAATGGCAATGGTTTCAGCGATTAAGAACGTCCTCAGTAGGGTCTCCACTGCACAGAGAGTGGCTTACCCATAGCGCATAAAAGCATTTATTGTTTGCGTCAGAAGTGGTTTAATTAAGTTGATATACTTAAGCTGTTTGGCCTCTAAATTTTATTTTTTGGCTGGTTCTCGCGCGCACCGTACAAGAATTTTATCAAACTTGACTGTCCTAAAGGCTCGGCTCAGGAAACGTAAAATTTAGATGCGGCTAGGTCGATCGAAAAAAAATACGATCGCCCTCCTCGCCTCGAAAACTTAAGGGCGATCGCATTCCCAAAACCCATTACCAATGGCCTAATTCCAACGCTTTTTGCGCTGTCGCTGGCTTGCCACCGCCTCTACCAGTCCCAGGCCGAGAAAATTACTCAGCAGCGAGGCATTCCCGTAACTCAGGAAAGGCAGCGGAATGCCCGTAACCGGAGCCAAGCCAATGTTCATTCCAATATTTACGAACACCTGAAAAATCAACATTGACAGTACGCCGATCGCCAGCAAAGAACCAAAATTATCGTTAGCAGTTTGAGCGATCGTCACCAACCGGAAACAAATTAACCAGAACATAAACAGCACGCAAATACAGCCAATAAACCCCAATTCTTCGCCAATAGCTGAAAAGATAAAGTCTGTATGCTGTTCGGGAATAAAGTTAAGCTGAGTTTGCGTTCCCTGAAACAAACCCCTGCCTTTCAGTTCCCCGGCCCCAATAGCAATCCGAGATTGAATCAAGTGATATCCGCTGCCTAAAGGGTCTTTCTCCGGGTTTAAAAACCCTGTCAGGCGCATTTTTTGATAATCCTTGAGTACATTCCAAAAAAGCTGTCCGACTTGTCCAGAAACAACGTTCACCAACACAGCACCGAAAGTCCCCAGCCAAGGCCAAGGCAGGGTTCGCCAAGCGATAATACCCGCAAGAACTACCCAGGCTACCCAAATCGGTGTAGACAGGTTATTGAGGAGAACAGAGATTAGAGGAGAGAATAGCAATATTAGCCAGCCGGGATTTACATTACCCCAGTAAAACATCCCAATTGTGATCGCGCCGAAGACTAAGGAAGTACCTAAATTTGGTTCGGCAAAGATCAATCCCCAGGGTACAGCCATAATCGCCAGCATCCTCAACATATTACCCACCGTGGGAACAGTCTTGTCGTGCAGGAGAGCTGCTAAAGTGACAATCATGCCTACTTTGGCAAATTCTGACGGTTGCAGGTAAAAGCCGCCGATGTTGATCCACCGCTGGGCGCCGAGTCCTGTAGTACCGATAAAACGCACTGCGATCAGCGACAAATTGATTAATATGTAAATCGGCCATTTCCACTCCAGCAGTATTTGGTAGCGGCAGCGGGAAATGATGATGGCGAGGAACAAACCAACTGCCCCAGTTACCCAGTGTCGCCACCAGTCGATCAGCCCCTGGTTGATTTCGACGCTGCGGATCATGATTCCCCCGAAGATGGTGAGGGCGATGCAAGCGGCGAAGAGCCAAGGGTCTGCTTCTTCCCAAGGTTTGAAGATTGATTTCCAGCGGTTTCTGACTTGTATTCTCTGCAACATGAGGATTTTAGATTTTAGATTTTAGATTTTAGATTATCGAGCCGATTTTCGGAAGTTGTGGATATATTTCGGATTCAGAGTCTGCACCTTACTTGAGAAGCGTCGGTGTAAGTACCTCAGATTATTCGGGGAGTTGTAGGGATGTTCCGGGAACGGAAGAAGGAACGCCCAACCGGGTATCTGGGTATTCTATTTTTTTCTGGGCGCTTACTTAATTTAGTTCGCGCACGTGGTCAGAAACCGGGTTTTTCTCGAAAAGACGCACTGCAACTGGCAGAAACCGCTAAAAACCCGGTTTCTTGGGTTTTGATTCGTAAGCCCTAGAATCGTCAGGCCGGTTCGTAAAGGTACTCGAAGCCGTTACCGTCGGGATCTCTGCCGTAGAAGGATGCAGTACCGTCGCGGTGTTCGTGGATGTGGGTGACGGAAACACCATCGGCTTTGAGTTGTTCGTAGGCGGATTCCATTTCGGTACGATCGTCAAATACAAACCCAAAATGCGGCCCTGCTTGGTCGTAACTCGGACTCAACAGCGCCAATCCGTCCTCTCCTGCTTTCAAATAAGCCCAGTCTGGATCTTTCCAGACTAACTCCATACCCAAGTTGCGGTAGAATTCAGCAGACTTCTCTATGTCTTGCACGCAGACGGCTACGTGTCCCAATCGTTTTAGTTTCATATCTACAAAGTTTATGGTTGTTCTTTCGTTTATTGTATCTATTTTCTGATTTCTTGCTCGATTAATTAGGTATTTTTTCAGTTTTTTTGTCGCGGCTAACTGTACTTTTTCTACTTGTTTGCTAGCGTCCATTTCGCTGAACAGTTGAATGGCGCGGTCAAAATTTTCTTGGGTTTTCTCGATGTTACCAAGTTTTTGTTCTGTTAGTGCTAGTTGAGAGCAAGCTTCGGCTCGGTCTAATTTAGCGCTGGCTCGATCGGGTATTTCGATTGCTTCTGGATGGTGCGGCAGGGCTTGGTCAAATTCTCCCCGTTCTCGGTACAGATACATTTAACCCGGTAAATCCCGGACTAATCCCGGAATAACCGTGTATGGCAAGACAGAAAAAGCAGCAAGCTCTCCTGTCAAGGAGGTATCTCTCAAAGCTTTCAACAAAATATTGAAAGCGCCATTTTTATCCCTTTCTAGGGTGTGTCCGCATTTTGGACATTTAAAGATTTTAGATCCACCCAAGTTAGTATGGATATGTCCACATTTTGAGCAAGTTTTAGATGTATACTCTTCCGTTACGTCTACTACAACACCACCGTGCTTGGTGGCTTGATGCTTCAACATTTGCTTGAAACGATAATGACTCAATGTAACCATCGCTCTAGCCGTTTTAGTCGCCAACCTACGTTTACCTTTCTTGACCATTTGTTGCGTCTCAAAGGTTGGCAAAAAAATTAACTTGTACTTGCTTGTTAGATATTTGGCAGCTTTTTTATGCAATTCATTGACCAAGTTTTTAATCTTGATCCTGATTTTGGCGGCTGATTTTCGCAGGCAATACCTTAGTCGCTTGAACTCTCTCCCTTTACTTACTCCAATACGGGACATTAATTTGTCTAGATGCCTTGCTAGGCGATAGATACGACCGATATCGTTTTTTCCTATTTCGATGAAGTCACTACCATCAAAACCAGTAAGAAAAGTTCTGACACCCGGATCTAGCGCGACAACCAAATCGCTATTAATTGGTTTCATTACTTGTGCGTCAATCGCATAGCCGATCAACCACTGCCTGTTAATTAAGCTGAGTATTGGTTCGTGCTGCATTACCTCAACGATTGGTTCTGATGCTTTAAAACTTAGTCCTTTGGTAGAATTTGGGTAAAAAGTACCTAACTTCCAGTTAGATGTTTGGAACCGGATAGTTTGAGATGTGTCGAAACGGCTCCTAAACTTTGCCGTTCCTTTGACTTTCTTCGCAGCCTTGTGTGCTTCAAAAGCTTGAAACACTGCCATTTCTCGGGGATTATAAGGCTGCTCTGACACCCACTTGGGAGCCGAGTCCATCACTTTCTTTCTTAAATCGTACTTGCCAATTTTTTCGTCTCTCAGGATAGCAATTGCTTGGTTATAACACCATCTACTTGCTGCAATCCAAGTCCTCCACTTCGCTGCTAGCTTGGTTTCCGGGTAAACTCGAATCTTCTTTGATAGCAGATTTGTATTTTCGCAAACCATAGAGTCGGCAGCTAAAGACGTGGATGATGGCAAGGATATCTTCAACCATTTCTCGTTCTGGAGACAGCTCGTTTCTACTGAGAACCATGAGTTGGCAATTGTTTTGCTCGCAGATCCATTTGATAAGATCGCCACCAAACCGGCACAGTCTGTCTTGGTGTCCCACCACAACTGTTGAGATGTCTCCTGACATGACTTGTCCCAGAAGGGCAAGCAGCGCTTTTCTTTTGAAGTTGAGTCCGCCTCCGATGTCTTTGAAGACTTTGGCTTGCGGGTAGAGGTTTTGGAGGTAGCTGACTTGCCTATCGAGGTCTTCGCGCTGTTTGTAGCTACTGACCCTGGCGTAGATGGCTGTAATTCGGTCGTGTCCGGTTCCGAGAACGCTGTCGATGTCGTAGCGTCGCTGGTTGGAGGGAGTTCTGATTGCTGATATTTTGTCGGCAAGTTCCCAGTTTCTAAGGGTTTTGTCTGAGACTTGCAGGATTTTGCAAGCTTCTCGCGGTGTGACATATCTGGTCATCGCTAGGTGGTATTTTTGTTCTCAAACTATAGTACCAGACTTTACCGGAATTTACAAGAACATTCCAGGAAATCATTTACTTTGTGTCAGCAGCGCGGCTGTACCGCTGAGAGTTTTGGCTTTGATGGTGCTGTACTGGTTTTGGTCGGCCTGGGCGATCGCTTGGCGGTACAAGCTCAAAGCTTTCTCTGTCTCTGGCAGGTTGTGATAAGTGGCGGCGAGAAAAACTAATTTGTATCCCGTACCCACCAACTGACTGTTTTCCCGATCGGCATAAAGTTTTTCGGCGATATCTTCCGCCTCTTTTTTGCTCCGACACAGGAGTTGAGGAAAGCTAACCCGACATCGATCGAATAGCTATTACTCCCGATTTAGTCCCGCATTTTTTTCAGCTTGACAAATATCTCCATAGCTGATTATAATTCGCGCGTTTCTATTTGACAAAAACCTATATTAATTGCAGCGTTAACTTTCCCGAATTCCAGATTAGCTTGTTTACCGTTTTTATGTTCCCTGCTTTTCGCTATAATTTGCAAAAATTTAGTGGCTTTTATTTCTGATATTTGATGGTCTTCTATGGCTTGATTTATATCGCATAAAATTCGATAATAAATGCCTAAAATACTGTATAAACCGCTCAAATAATAATCATAAGTGACACTGTTGAGTGTGGAGGGGAAGTTGACAGACAAGCTTCTGACATCCGCACAAATCAAGTCGAGTTTATATTCAGGAGCAAGCAGCTATGTCTATTAACGATGTTGAAACAGCGATCGTAGATGAACAAATTAGCCCTCAAGAATGCGGTCGCGTTCGTTTCCAAAACAGTTGGTGGCCGGCGAAGTGCGATCCTCTTTGAGGGCTTCGCTAACGAGAAATAACTTTGCAACCCGGTGAAGTTGTTGGCGTCGTGAGACTTGACAACATTACTTTGATAGTTGAAGCGTAGTTGGGAAACCATCGGGAGATGGGGAGTTATCGGAGGGTAAAACAAATAAAGTTGCGATCGCGTTTCTATTTCTATACATTTCTCTTCAAAAGGGCGATCGTACTTCTGGCCTCTGTTAATTTCCAGATTCTAGAGTTTTACCTCAACCATAACTCGCCGCTGACAGTCGCCAGTCCGCCAGACCGCCAGGGAATGAATTCCCTGTCTAATAGCTAAAGTCCTCTGAAGAGGACTAATGAGTTTTTCAGTCCTCTTCAGAGGACTTTAGCTTTGAGGCAGGGGTTTCAACCCTTGCCGGACTGGGGGTTTAACCTAGTTGTTGACACGAAGAAGGACACAACATTGCCGTGTCCCTACTTACGAAAAGCCTATGTGTCATGCTGAGTGAAACGAAGCATCTCGCTCGATGCTTCGCCCAAATCCCTAAGTCCTATTTTTCATAACGAACTAGAAGATGCCAGAGAAAGATATCCGGGTCGTCATGAGCTATCATCTGTTTAAACATGGAAACAAAAGGCTCATAGTCCAAAAACTGCATCTCCAAACTGAGTTGTTGCAATCCCGCTTCTTTAAAGATGCGATTTAACCGCAAGGGAGTGTAATAAATCTGGGCATCTTGCCACTCAGCATCCCAAACTTTATTGCCGTAGACATCGATAAATCCCTCTGTAACACAGTGAGCGTGTTTGCGACTAAAATAGGCAATTTCTAAGAAGCATAAGGTGGTTGGGAAATATCCGTATATCTTGCCACCTGGCTTGAGAACTTTACCAAATTCCCGTATCATATCGCGGTTGGTTTTATCCTCACTGGAAACCACGGAATTTGCGAGTAGGACGTAATCAAATTTCTCGTTCCACTCCGGTTTTTGTTCGGTGATTCGCGTGGAGTCTACTTGCTCAAACACGATTTGCTGATTGTTGAGTCGGGAATCTCCATCTGCTGTTTTCCAGTGTCCTTGTGCTTTTTCAATGGCTGTTTTGGAAAAATCGGTACAGTAGATTTGTCCAATTTGCGGGCAAAATTCTAGTAAGGTTTTCTGAAGATAAATTTCCGAGCCGCAACCGGGAATTAGGACTTTGATGTCAGGCGAGTTGGGAATATCATAGCCGGGAGAACGCTCTGGACGGATTAGGGTTTTGCAGATTTTGGGGTCTTGGGTGATGCTGAAAGCGGTGTTGGTATAATCTTCGTGGCTTTTATCTCCAGAGAGCTTTCTCTTCTTCAAGAGATTTCGAGCCTAGGTTAGGAGAAGAGGGAATTAGCCATTTGTAATCATTTGTGCTGGTCATAATTTTTAACTCCAAAATGTTCAGTATAGGTCAAATCTGCGTGTCAATCACTCACCACCAAGCTGCCGTTTTCCATCACGTAAGTGACATCCGCGAGCAGCGCATTAGCTATGCGGTGGGTGATGAAAATCACGGTGCGTTCTTTGCTAATGTGCTCGATGGTGGTGAGGATTTTGGCTTCTGTGGCGGGGTCGAGGGCGGATGTGGCTTCATCCAGAATTAGAATTGCTGGATTTCTCACCAAGGCTCTAGCTAAAGCGATTCTTTGCCGTTGTCCCCCTGATAACTGTCCCCCCCTGTCACCAACAAGTGTATCGTAGCCTTGGGGTAAGGACAAAATAAATTGGTGAATCTCGGCGTCTTTGGCTGCGGCTTCGACTTGTTCGTCAGTAGCTTGTAAATAGCCCATGCGGATGTTTTCTCGCACCGAGCAATTAAACAGAATTACATCCTGAGAAACCAGCCCAATTTGAGAACGAAGGGAGCGTACTGTTGCATCACGCAAATCAATTCCATCAAACAGAATGCGTCCTTTATCTGGGTCATAAAATCGGGTCAGCAAGTTGACAATTGTACTTTTGCCTGCGCCACTTTGACCGACAAATACCGCGAAGTCTCCTTGGCGAATTTTTAGGGATAGATTTTTAACTCCTCCTCTATCTTGGGAGTAGCTAAAGCTAACATCGTCAAAGTAAATATCACTATGAAAATGGGGCAAGTCAATCGCATCTGGGGCATCCTGAACATCAGGGACTTCTGACAAGATATCGTTAATGCGCCGCAGGGCTGCTACTCCATCGATAAAATAAGGTGCCGATGAAGTTAAGGCGAGAATATTTAGATTCAACCCGACCAGTAAAAGCTGATAAGAAACCAGGGTTCCTACCGAAATCACATTTGAGAAAGTCATTGACGCACCGACGCTTAACGTCACAATCTGCGTCATGACAAAACCAATCATGGGAATTTTCTGCGCTAAGTAGGACAGAAATGTAGCTCGGATATAAACCCGTTTCAAGTCGTTTAGATCGGTATTAAAATTCTTGACCATTTGGGTTTCCATCCCAAATATCTTGACAACCGATTGCGAGAGAATATTCTCTTCGACTCCGCTAGCAATTTGTCCTTCTTTTTCCATTAATTGATAACTTTCTTCAGTCGCCCGTTGGGCGATTTTTGCCGGGGCAATGGTGCAGAATGTTAAACCAATGCAACTGATAACAGCTAGCTGCCAGTTGAGGAGAAAGAGGAAGATACCTGAAAACAGGATGCTACCGATTTCGAGAATAACGACAGATAGCCCGGTGGTAATTAAACCATATTCCACATGCTGTGTGTCGGACATGACACACTTGACAATATCTGCGGCTGAACGTCGCCCAAAAAACTCCATTGACAGGTTCTGGAGATACTCGAATACGGAACGGCGGATGTTGTTGACGATTAAAACACCCAAACGCGCTCCTAAGAAGTTGGCAAACAAGCCGATAGCAGCATATAAAATGGCTCCCGCGGCTAGGAGGGATAGGATGAGAATCAGCAGATTATAATTTTTGGGAACGATGGCGGCATCGATAATGTATTTTAAGCTGGCTCTCAGGACTGTATCGAAGGCGGCGTCGAAAATTAGGCAGCTATAGACTAAAACTAATTGCCATTTATAGTCGGCAATATATTTGTTGATAGTTTTAAAAAACCAAATAATTTCCATAGGTTATGGGAGTTTGTCTACAGGCACGATTTATACTTTTACTTGGGCAGTTATTATCTGGATATTTCCTTACTAAGTAGGGTGGGCAATGCCCACCCTACTCCTGACTTAACTGAGTGGTAATTTTCCACTCGGCTTAGATTTGTCGTCTTATCTTATCAGCTTTTTTCACTAAAAAATTTCTGATAAGATAATGTTTTTTAGAAGTGGCAGAGCCGTCTGTTTCTTACTATTATACACATGGTAATCTTCTCCTTTATTGTATTTTTGTCTCTACACCTATAAGACGAATCCAGAGGTCTATTTCTGAATTTTTCGAGTTAGAGGCTGTTTTTTCCTAACTCAATGCACTCTGAGAGGTTCAGATCCCCGACTTCTCTAAGAAGTCAAGGCTCTACGCTTTAGCCCGATCGCCCTTTCGCCTCTTACCTTTCAGCCGTTTCACAGCCTCCTCAACCTCCCCGCGAAAAGGGTAGAGCAACCGCCGACTCAGCGCACTTCGATAGGCCTCCACAGCCTCCCTCACATCCCCCAACCCCAACAACGCCCTTCCTTGCCAGTAACCAGCCATCGCCGGGTCAAACTCCAACAATTCCTGAGCAAACTGACAAGCCTTTTCCAACCATTTCCGACTCGCCACCTCATCCCCCAACACTCCATAACTCTCCCCCAGCCACACCGCAGCAGACACCGATTGCAGATAACCCCCATCTTCCGGTAACAACTGCCATCCTTGCGCCAAAGCCTCCACCGCTTCCCGGTGTTTCCCCGCCAGCGCCAACACCCGCCCATGACTAAACCAAGCATCAGGTAACTGCGGCTCAAGTTGCGTCCCCCGCACAGAGACACTACACCCTCGCTCAATCTCCTGAAAACTTTCCACCAACACCCGCCCCGCCGTCGTCCAAACACTCCAGCGTTGGGGAAAACGATCGAGCATCTCTTCTACTATTGATGTAAGGGTTACTTGACGGTTCGATCCCCCTAAATCCCCCTTAAAAAGGGGGACTTTGAGAGGAGTTTCCCCCGTGAAGTTAGAAGGCTTTACCCCCTCTGGCTCCCCCCTTGTTAAGGGGGGCTGGGGGGGATCGAGAGGATCTGGGAGACGGCGGTTAGATCCCCCTAAATCCCCCTTAAAAAGGGGGACTTTGAGAGGAGTTCCCCCCGTGCAATTAGAAGACTTTGCCTCCTCTAGCTCCCCCCTTTTTAAGGGGGGCTGGGGGGGATCGAGAGGAACTGGGGGAGAAGTTAAAGGCAAAATCTCGCACAACGCCCGATAAATTTCACAATCCTGGGGATACAGACGATAAGCCTTCAGCATCGCCTCAGCGGCTTTCTGATATTCCCCCGTATGGAACAAGCACCGCCCATAGGAATACCAACCCCTAGGATGATTCGGGTGTTCCTCAGTAAACCGTTCCAACACCCCAACCCCGTTAGCCGACTCCCCTCGAAATAGGTGATAATAGGCCAGCAACTCGCGGGCATCCGCCGTATCAGGAGCCAGTTGCAGCAAAGAACTAATTATCTGTTTAGTCTGCTTCCCCTCCTCACCCGATACCAATCTCATCCGGCAACGAGTATCCGCCAGTCGTTTGAGCGCTCGGAAATCACCCGGAGCCACCTCTAGCACTTTGCTCAACCGCCGCTGCGCTTGGCGCACATTCCCCACCGCCTGACTCGCGTCGTAGCTGTCAATCAGCGCTACAACATCATCTGGCTGAAGGGACAAAACCGTATCAAAGGCTCGCAAAGCTGCAACCGCATCCCCTCTCCCCCTTTGCACCTGCCCCAACGCCAGCCAGTGAGCCGCATTATCTGGTTCTAGGGAAGCCGCCGACTCAAAAGCGAGTATCGCTGCCTGAGTGTCACCTCTACAGAGTGCGATCGATCCGCTGATATGCTGTCGAGTCGCCTCATTGCGTGCATTGGCCAAGGCACTTTCATAAACCGCTACTGCCTCAGCCTTTTGTCCCATAAGCTGCAAGAGTTTCCCCAATTGCAACCGCACGCCAATCAATGGTTGCTGCCGATCGATCACTTGGCGATACTCCTCAACCGCCTGCTCAATACGACCCATTGCATACAGCAGATTCGCCAATTCCAACCGTTTCTTCCATCCAGAAGGATACTGCTGCACATACTCACTTAAGGTTTTCAGCTTCTGGTCAATTCGGGCTGGCTTTTCGTCGAGAACTAGGTAAGCATTCAACTCCACCCCAGAGGACTGAGTGAGGGATACCACCCGGAGTGTAATGTTTCTAGACATATTGCTGTTACTTGATAATTAATTGTCTCGCCAATGTTTTGAGGGATGGGGGCGATCGAGTCGGATGCGATCGTTTCATCGAATTGTAGGGGCAATCCCCCCGTGGTTGCCCCAGCCGAGGCTGTCCCAACCGTGGCTGTCCCAACCGTGGCTGTCCCAACCGTGGCTGTCCCAACCGCGATCGCCCCAGAATCTTGACGGGGTAGGCACGGGGGCACTACCCCTACAGCAAAATCATCCGCGATCGCCCCAGAATCTTGACGGGGTAGGCACGGGGGCACTACCCCTACAGCAAAATCATCCGCGATCGAGGCAACGTCCCCCTTTTTAGAGGACTCGGAGGAATCTAACAAAGCATCATCCAACCCTGACAAATACCTGCTCAAACGCTTTTGCAGAATATCTCGTGCCTGTTGGATGCGCTTATAAACGTTATTGAGCGACAGAGCAAGTTGTTGGGCAATATCTTGATAGGCAATCTGGTGGCAGTAACGCAGGATAAACGGATTGCGTAATCGAGAAGGAAGAGTATCAATAGCGCGGCGAATGTACTGTCCCAACTCATGATGTAGAAGTGCCTCTTCAGGAGAGTTCAAACAAGAAATAACTGCTGAGCTTCCTGTAGCAGCTACTTCTTCAATATCCTCCATTTGCATTGCTTTCCGGCGACGTTCTCGGTGTATATCTATAGCTAGATTATGGGTTAAGCGAGTGATCCAAGCTCGGAGGTTGGTGATTTTTTCGGCATAGTCTGGCAATTTATCCCAAGCTTTGAGCATGGCGCGACTGAGCACCTCTTCAGCATCAGTAGCATTCCCCTCCATCCACCTGAGACAGCAACGGTAAAGATAATCTCGGTTCTGCTGCCATAGCTGCCAAAATGCTTTCTCTATATCTTCAGGACAATACCGAATGTCTGTTGCAATAACGGATTGAGAATTTGACATGATTTTAAAAGTGGTGAAAGATAAATGTGAAGGAACCTTCCTCTGTTCCTTTTTTCGTTGCACCCCAATCCCGCAAACATCTAGCTCAGTGTGGTCTGAGTATTTATGCGGATAAAGATTGGATTCAGTTGCTCTTTTTTTGAGGCTGCATCCTTTCCATGTCTGTATCCTGGCTCCCCTCCCCCGCCCCTGTCAGTCGGAAAAGTCGGATCGTAAAGTCGGAAAAGTCGGACGCCCTGGTTTTACTATCTATCTTTAGATAGAGCAGATCGACAGCATGACTGGTACTGTTCTATGTCTTTTGGTAGATCCTATTCAATAGTATGTTTGCGCGATCGGCATAAAGCAAGTCGGAAAAGTCGGATCGTAAAGTCGGAAAAGTCGGATCATTTGGAGCGTTATGTGAATAGGGCTTACGCATGGGGGCCCATCACCTGTGTTTTTTTAGGAAAATACACAGGTTGCAGCCCGCACCCAAGGTAAAAAACCCGGTTTCTTTGGTGGGAGTGCCTCCAAGGCTGGTGAAGAAAGAGGTGGGCAAAAATTTAAGCGAACAAACTCAAATAGCTGACGGGCTGACAAGCAACTTAAAAGCCTTGCAATTAAAGGGTTTAAGCCGATCGCCCTCAAAAATAATTAGGCGGGCGCGATCGCCTTTTTCGGGTTTCGACAAGGTGGAATCACGATCGGGGGCGATCGTCCCGGAGCGTAAGTGTCAATAAGTCTGTCATAATAACTATTAGGAATTTCTCCACCGACTTAGTACGGTGTATAACTCAAAGTTAGGGTGCCCAATTGAAAAAACCTTACCCGATGAGATTGATTTGTACATGACTTTTGAACAAGCTCTAGAATTTCTCGAATCAGCCTTAGAGTCAAAAACCAGTAAACCGTTAAGTTTTCTCGAGCAGGAAATTTTAAAAGCTGCTTGGAAAAACGCAACTTATAGTGCTGTTGCTGACAGCTTGTACCTCAGTGTAGGACATATCAAAGATTTATCTTCCATCCTGTGGCACCGCATTTCAGACGTAATGGGGCAGAAAGTTACTAAGAATAACTTTCGCTCTCTGCTAGAGAAGCAAAGCACCAAAACTGATATCGCCGATGCCAAAAACGCAGGCGAACTTATGGCGATGGCTGCGGCTGAAACAATAGAAATCAATCAATTAGAAACTCCGAAAGGTAACATTTTAATTGTTGATGACATCCCAGAGAATCTGCATTTTCTTACCGAAATTCTGACTACAAATGGGTATAAAGTTCGGTGCGTCACCAATGGTACGATGGCCTTGAGGACTGTTCGCAATCATCCCCCCGATGCTATATTGCTGGATATTAAAATGCCAGACATGGATGGCTATCAAGTCTGCCAAACCCTCAAATCCGATGAAAACACCTCAGAAATTCCCATTATTTTCTTAAGCGCACTTGACCAAGTATTTGATAAAGTTAAAGCTTTTAAGGTAGGGGGAGTTGACTACATTTCTAAACCTTTTGAGCCGGAAGAAGTGCTAGTGCGCCTCGATACTCAGGTAACTATCCAGCACCAAAAACGCCAGCTTAAAGAAGCAATCGAGCGACACCAGCAAACTGCAGAAATTGCCTACCAATCTCGCGCCCTGCTGGCAAATTTGCTAAACTCATCTCTGGATGGAATAGCTGCGGTGGATGCGGTGAGGGGGGATATCGCTGGAGAAATTGAAGATTTTCGCTGCTTGGTAGTTAACCCTGTCTTTGCCAGACTCTTAGGGAAAAAACGAACAGAACTCGCGGTGGAACCCGTGCTGAGAAAACTGCTTAATCAATTGAGTCCAGGATTGTTTGATTTATTAGTAGAAGTTGTTGAGACGGGAGAATCGCTTGAAGGAGAGGTTCATCTAGAAAGTGATTACCTGGGCAAATGCTATTATTTCACTGCTGTTAAATTGGGAGACGGTTGCTCAATTACCATCCGCGACCTTACAGACTTAAAACAGTCGGCATTAAAGTTAATGATGGGACAGAACCAACCGCGTGCTAGCATCAAATAGCATAAACGGGACTTACACAATCCGACCCAAGAAATCTCGCTTTTAGCTGAGTCTCGATCCCCCTCGCATCCCCCTTAAGAAGGGGAGTAGGGGTTGACTTTGAGAAGACTCTTGTCCCCCCCTTAAGAAGGGGGGCTAGGGGGGATCGATCGCGCGGTATACTTCATAAACCTGCAATCTGCTATATCAATATTCACCAACCAATGGTTCAGTTAAATCCAGAATCTTCTCAAACTGAAACTTCGTCACCCAATTTCTGAGAGTTTGAAGCTCGAAAGTGTGAGATTCAGGAATCTCCTTTAGGAGTTGAAAAACTAATTCCGCATCCGCGTCAATAGCTGCTTCATATAATTTTACTATCCATTCTTTTGACATCGCTGCTAATAAATCAGTGAAATTTAACGGTTCTCCAGTCACATTAGAAGGGGGAGAGGGTAGGTCTTGCTCCTGATAAATATAATCGACCCCCAAATGTTTAGCCAGGATGTCAAAAAGGGCTTCTGTGTGGAACGGTTTTCGCACAAAATCATCACACCCAGCCGATAAAATAACTGCCTTTTCTTCTTCCCACACGCTAGCTGTCAGGGCAATAACAGCCGTAGCTTGACCTTTGATAGTGCCTTTAATCTGTTTCGTGGCTTCATAACCATCCATAATGGGCATTCTCATGTCCATCCAGATGAGATGCGGTGAGTAGGAGTCCCAAAGTGCGATCGCTTCAATACCGTTACTCGCTTCTTCCACCTCAAAACCAACAGGTTTGAGGAGTTTAACTAACAGTTGCCGATTGTAATCTCGATCGTCCACCACTAGGATGCGATATTGGGGCTGGTTAGGGGCGAGGGCAACGACGCGACGATGGTAGGGTTGGTTTTGAATTGTGCTGGCATCAGCGATGCCCACAGGAATGTCAAATTTAAATGTTGTGCCCGTTGTGTCTTCTAAAAATTCCTTGAGAGGCCTTCCAGGGGTGAAAGCTTTGCCGCCGCTGATAACGGTGATTTCACCTCCCATCAAGCGGACAAATTGACGGCTAATCGTCAGTCCTAATCCGGTTCCTTGCTGCACTTTTTGACCTGATGCTGTTTGTACGAAGGGTTTGAATAGTTTCTCTAGTTCGTCTGCAGCGATGCCAAGTCCGGTATCTTTTATTTCAAAGATAATGGTTGTTTGTTGTTGGTTTGTGGTTATTTGTGTTTGGGCTTCACTTTGGGTTTTGGCCTGTTTACTTTTTAGTTCTACAGATACGCTTCCCGAAGGAGTAAACTTAATGGCATTACTGATTAAATTAATCAGCACTTGCCGCAACTTAACTTCATCAGCATAGATATATTTAGGAACTTCGGCAGCACATTCAAACAGTAATTGTAAGCCTTGATATTTGGCTTTTAACGCAAACATCTCCTCGACATCAGCTAGTAATTGATGAATATCAAAGTTAGTTTCCGATAGAGTCATGCGTCCCGCTTCTACTTTGGAAAGGTCAAGTACCTCATTAATTAGAGATAATAAATGATTTCCACTCCGATAAATAATGTTAAGGTTCTCTTTTTGTTCAGTTAACAGATTAGTATCGTGATTCATCAGTTGAGAAAAGCCGATAATGGCGTTGAGGGGAGTTCGCAATTCATGACTCATGTTGGCAAGAAAAGTGCTTTTAGCTTTGTTGGCAGCTTCAGCAGCGTCTTTTGCTTGCTCGAGTTCTGCTTCGGCTTTTTTGCGAGCGCTGATATCTCGTCCTACCGCCTGGAATTCAACAATGCAACCGGAATCATCAAATATCGCTCGGTTAACCCACTGCGTCCAACGCACTTGGGAGCTAACAATCACCCGATTTTCAATTGTGACAACGGGATTTTCTTGGCTAATGGAATTGACGACTCGGGTTACATATTCGCGGTCTTCCTCAAACACGACAGGTGCGTAGTGATGGCCGATGAGTTGTTCCCTTGTCAGTCCAAAAAATCGACAGAAGCCTTCATTGACAAAGGTAACGGTACCATCTGGCAGATACCGGGCAATCAGTTCTGTCTGGTCTTCCAGAATACCAAGGTAGCGTGCCTCGCTCTGCTGCAGAGCCTCTTCTGTTTTTTTGCGCTCGCGAATTTCCTGTTCTAAGCGAACATTTTCAATGAGTGTAATCTGTGCCTGCTTACGTTCGCTTATATCTTGAAAAGCTACGATCGCATATTCTACATTACCCGTGTCATCCAAAATTGGCGTGCTGGTTACTTCTAAGGGAACGATTCGCTCACTGTAGTGCAGTTCCAAATCATCCGCCCATGTTTTTTCACCGCCAAGCGATCGCACCAAGGGCAACTCTTCCACTGGATACACCTCCCCTGTCCCTGCCCGATAAATGTGATAGGTTTTTGAGAGTTGATCGATTGCGGCTTTGGGTAAATCTTGAATATTCAGTAACTGCTGTGAAACGGGATTGGCGTAAACCAGTTGTCCTTTGGCGTCGTGAACGGATATGCCAAAAGGAATGGCATTAAGGAATTTATTCTGGCGATTTTGCGTCGATCGTACTTGAGTATAGAGTCTGGCGTTAGTAAGGGCGATCGCCGCCTGAGTTGAAAGCAATTGAATCACTTCCAGGCGATCGGGTGTAAAGACGCCATCTGCTAAATTATTTTCCAAGTAAACAATGCCAATTAATTGCCCTTGATTGAGCAGAGGGGCGCAAAGGATAGACTTGGGCTGCTGTGTTTTGATATAAGCATCTTGGGTAAATCTGCCTTCACGGGCCACATTGTTTTCAATCAGTCCTTCCTGAGTCCTTTCAACATAGTGAATAATCGACAAAGGCAGGCAGGTTTCTATAGGAGTCGATTGCAAAACCATCACCCGATCTGAGTTAGCCTCACCTGACGCTTCGACTCGCAGTTGTCCTTGAGACTCTAAAATTAGATAGCCAATTTGTGCCCCGCAGCTTTCTAGCAGGATTTTCATCAAAGTCGTGAGGAGTTTATCCAACTCAATTTCACTGGCAATTGCCCCAGATGCTTTCATCAATGCTGCCAAATCCAGGGTTTCACCTGAAGTGCTGCCATAAGTATTAGACAGGCTGTTGCGCGAATCTATGGACGTATTGGCTGTCGTAAAACGCTTTAAAAGTTGTGGGTACTGTCGTTTCAAATCTGTCATTTTAGCTGTTGCGCCCCAACGTAAATAACAGTAGTAAGCATTTGTCATATAGGCTTGGGCAACTTGCTCTTTTCCCCAAGCGATGTAGAATTTGGCTGCCAGTTCATTAGCCAAAGCCTCTTCGTTCAGGTACTCATGTTCTTTGGCTAAGGCAATAGCGCGATCGTAGTAGTCGATCGCCCTAGAATTTTCACCCAAAACTCGATATCGTTCTGCCTCCACTAGATAGAATTTATGGAGGTGAGTCATCGGAGCAAAGTGCGCCCATTTCTGGATCTTTTTCTGATTGGATTCAACCTTTTTCAGGATTTGTTTTTGCTCAATTTTAGAAACATCAAAATATATAGCAAGATGAGTAAGGGAATTGTAAAAATGAGAAAGAGGAATAGATCCCACAGCACTGTTTATATTTTTTTCGACCAAGGCGGCATTTTCCAGGGCTTGCTGATAGTCTTGGAAAAGATAGCCGAGGTATAATTTAAAAAAATAGATGGAGTGACAAATATTTGTAGTATTCGCCGCCAAATGAATGGGCAGCATTTTTATTTCATCATAGCTTTCACCGATTAAACGGCACTTATCTTCAGCCCGACCCATTAAGTTCAATACGACCTGCCGCTGGAGTTGATTGTAATAAAAAAATGTTTCTTGATTGAATTGCCGGAAAGCGTTACTGTACATAGCCATCTCGCGTTCCAGCCTTGTCAGTTCCTTGCCCGCTACCAGGGAATAGTAGCAGTATGCGCCGGCTGAAAAAGTCGCATATTCTAAATCTCCGGTTTCCCGTCCAATCAAGTAAGCATCTAGCAAAGGGGTTAAGCTTTCCCTAATATGCTCGTGCCAATGTCTAATAAAGTAATTAAAGATAAATAATGTCCGAGATTTAAGTTTTGTTGCCTTGAATTTATCGACTAACAAGAGAGCAAGTTTCCCAAATTTATAGCCGGAGTTAACATCGTTGACGCCTTCTCCCGAAAGAATTAGTCCGTAGGTAGCATAAGCATAGGATGACACAGGAGTATTACCATGTTGAACTGATAAATTAACCTGTTTAAACACTATCAGCGGAAACAATTCTGGTGTGGCGAAATAGGCAGCAGAAAACATAATTGATAAGATACGCATGGCGGCTATCTTGTCAGGATCAGTCATTTCTGGCAGGTCGATCAAGTCCTCGATTCGTTTCCCTGCTAGCCCGATCTTTGTCCTGGCGAGTGCAATGATAATATCTAATTTATTTGGCTTCTTGGGAAAGCGAATCCCCAACAGCTTTAATACAAAAAGTGCCGTATCTATAGCTTCCAGAGGTTTGTTTTGTGCTGTATAAGCTTGAATCTTGACTTCATAGACTTTCACTTTGTCCAGCAATGAAGTAGCTTGTTGAAGCACTAGGTTAGCCAATTTTTCCATTTCCTCAACATGGCCACTCAAGATAGCAGCTTCTACTGTTTCCACATACAGTGCTAGACTTAGGTCATACTGACGAAGCCAACTATCTGCACTCAGGCAATTTATACCAATGCTTAAGTAATTCCAGGCCGGTTTCCAAGCTGCTGATGCCTTCGCTTTTTTGCCAGCAATCAGATTTAATTGAGCAAGTTTATCTTTTTCTAACTGAACGTCAATTGCTTCTATACTGAAGTTTAGTTGATTGACAATATCAAAAATCTTTTGTTGGAGTACCTGTGGTGGTGTATTTTGTAACAACAGTTGCCCAACTTTCCAGTGAACCGCTTGCTTGTCGTCTGGGGGAATTAGGGAATAGGCTGCTTGCTGGATGCGATCGTGAGCAAATTTATAAATAATTTTTAATCCCTTGGTATCTCTGTCTGTTTTTAGGAATTTGTAATCATCCCCAATGGGTAATATCAACCCTGCTTGAATAGCATTCCACAATTCATCAGCCGTTTGTTTTTGAGAATCTTCATTAATAATTGAAAGGGTTGGCAAATCAAATTGGTTGCCAATGCAAGCGGCTAATCGTAAAACTTTTTGTGCTGAATCTGATAAGGTTTGAATTTTATCTGCGATGAACTCAACAACGTTATCAGTAATATTCCTAGTTATAATTTGCTCTAAATCCCAATACCAAGCCCCAGCATTAGTATCAAATTTCAGCAATTGCTCGGTATAAAGCGACTTGAGAAACTCTTTGATAAAAAACGGATTTCCTTGTGTTTTTTGCCAAACTAAATCGGCTAATTTTTGCGCCTGGATGCTATCGGTTTTCAGCGTATCCGCAATGAATTCATTAACCTGGTTTAAATTTAGGGGTGAAACGGAGAGATGATTAATTACAACTCCCTGCTTTTTCATCTCAGATAAAGTCAGCATTGCAGGATGAGTTGCAGTGACTTCGTTATCTCGATAAGCTCCAATTACAAACAGATATTGAGTAGTAAAATCGGTCATTATCAACTGAATCAATTGCAGGGTAGCGCTGTCTGTCCATTGAAGGTCGTCTAGAAATAGGACGAGGGGATGTTCTTTTTGGCAAAAAACTTGAATAAAGTTTTGAAAAGCTAAATTAAACCGATTTCTTGCTTCGGTTGCAGGCAATTCGGGGACGGGATTCTGTTTGCCAATAATCAGTTCTACTTCGGGAATAACATCAATAATAATTTGTCCGTTGATTCCTAATGCGCGTTGAATCTTCTCTTGCCACTGTTGTAATTGCGCTGGAGTTTCGGTGAGTAGTTGTCGCACCAATTCTTGGAAGGCAGCGACTAAAGCTTGATAGGGAATATCGCGTTGCAACTGGTCAAATTTACCTGCAATAAAGTAGCCGTTTTTTTGAGTGATGAGCTTATACAATTCCTGAACTAAAGCTGATTTCCCAATACCAGAGTATCCCGAAATTAGCATGAGTTCAGTTTGTGTCTCTACGGGCAGATTTTGTGACTGAGTTGTCGTTGGGTTACTCAGGTTATTTGCTAAACGAACCCCTACTTGTTTTTCTTGTCCGGAAGCTACGCGATCAAATGCACTCAATAAGGACTCAATCTGTGATTCTCTCCCGTACAGTTTTTGAGGGAGTTGTAATTGAGGAGAAATATCTTGGTATCCCAAGAAAAAAGCTTGAAATTTACCATTTATAAATCGATCAAGACAAGTTTTTAAATCCGTCTTGATTCCCCAAGCACTCTGATATCTATCTTCCGCATTTTTTGCCATTAACTTCATGACAATTTCTGAGATAGTCACGGGAATTTCTGGATTAATTTCATGAGGTGGAGTGGGTTGTTTGGCAATATGGCAATGAACTAACTCAAGTGGATCGACGGATTCAAAAGGCAACTGGTTGGTTAGCAGTTCATAGAAAGTAACGCCAAGAGAATAAAAGTCGGTGCGGTAGTCTAGTAAGCGATTCATCCTGCCTGTTTGTTCTGGAGATATATAAGCCAATGTCCCTTCTAGAAGATTAGGACTTGTGAGGCTGGGATTCTCTTGGGAGAGGATGGTAGATAAGCCAAAGTCAATAATTTTTAATTGTCCTGTTTGAGGATTCAAGACAATATTAGATGGATTGATATCTTTGTGAATGACATTTTTTTGATGAACTTTGCCTAACGCATCTGTGATTTGGAGGGCAAGGTGGAGAAAATCTGGTACAGCATAGGGACGACCTGACTGCACGATTTTTAAGGACTCTCCTCCAAAATCCTCCAACAACATGACTTGTGTGTTTTCGTATTGTCGCAGTTCGTAGGCTTTAATCGTTTCCTCTAGGTTGAGACGGCGAGTGATTTCGTATTCCTGCTGATAGCGGTAGAGTTCGGCTGGTGTGGGGTAATCCTCTTTGAGGAGTTTCAAAATCAAAGGTTGCTGATTTGATTTGAGGAGGCCCCGGTATACGAGGGTATTAGCACTGTCGTAGATTTGGTTGACAATTGTGATATCTGGCAGTGAAATCATGTTGGGAATTATTGCTGCCTAAAAAAGTTGACTATACAAATAAATATAACATGGCGAGGAGCGGGTGAGAACAGCCGTACACTCGCTCCGAATATAAATCCTTGCCTTACCAGCCCCTACAACTCCCGATCTTTTATTATTGCTTTTTTCCTCTGGACTTACTTACGCTATATGTAGGGTACAAGTGTACTGGCACTTGAAGCGTCTAGCTACTGGGCGATCGCCAAAACTCGAAAATCTCGAAACGGACAATAATTAATGATAAAATACCTTAAGGATTCAGTTACCCAATTGTGGTAATCTGACCAAATCCACTTTCATTCTCGATCGAGTGCGTGCAGCTATGCGAATCGGTAAAATTTTACAAAAGTTTCTGCTTTTCACCATAGCGTTATTTTTCGCAGTATCGCTGTTGATTAAAGTTACTAAATTTCACAATTATTTCGGCATCAACCGCGCCGATACCGAAGTAAAAGTTGTTGCCCTCAGCTACGACGATGGGCCCTATCCTCCCTATACAAATCAGCTTTTAGATATCTTAGACCGCTATCAAATTAAAGCAACTTTTTTTGAAATCGGCCGCAATATTGAGAAACATCCAGAAATCGTGAAAATGATTGTCGCGAGGGGAGATGAGTTGGCAAACCATTCATACTCTCACAAAGATATGATGTTTAAACCCCAGGAATTTTTGCTGTCTGAGATTGAAAAAACCGACAAACTTTTGCAGGAAGTTGGGGTTAAGCAAGATAGTATCAGTTTTCGGCCACCTTGGGGTAGGCGATTTATAGTTTTGTCTTATTTGCTATCCCAAATGCACAAAAAACTGATTATGTGGGATGTGGATTCCCACGATTATGAAAAAACACTCACGGCGGAAGATATCGCTAATCGGGTGATTAAAAATGTGCGATCTGGTTCGATTGTGGTGATGCACGACGGCGGGGGCGATCGCTCGAAAACCGTAGCAGCAACTGAGATGATTGTCAAGGATTTGCAGTCGAAAGGTTACGAATTTAAAACTGTTTCTGAGTTGTTGAAATAGCAGTAGGGTGCGTCAGCCACAATTATTTTCGCGACAAATCCACAATCTCATACTGACGCACCAGGAAATAATATCATGTCCGATAGAGCCATTAAAAGGGCGGGTTTTAGAGATTGTCAATTATTGGCAGATATTTTTTGTGAACCCGCCCCTACCGTATTAGAGGTAATCGACCGGACATAATATAAATGGTGCGTCAGAATTAGACTGTTCGTGGCGCTTGAAAATTTACAACCTGACCCACCCTACCACAATCAATAACCCAGATAGTTTGCCACGTAATTAGCAATTTTTATGCTGCTGCCCGATCGCCCCATTCTCTCTAAACCATTTTGAATGCAACTGGCTAAGTATTTATCATCTTGCAAAGTACGATCGACTGCCAAAGCAGCTTCCTTGATAATATCAGAATTCGCTGGTTGTGTGCCAATAACCTGCACCGAATCACCTAAAAGCCGATTTTGAGCCTCCGCAAATCTATAGGTAAAAGCAGGGCCGTTTCCCGGTACTGCAATTACAGGTTTTCCCAAACCCACAGCTTGTTCTACAGCAGTTCCAGTCATCCCAATTACTAAACTCGACTGCTGCAAAATATCGGCGAAAGCATCGGCCCAGCACATCACTTCGACTATTTTATCTTCACAAAAAGATCGTTTGATTGCTGGAAAAATGAGCTTGCCCGATCGCATTTGCCATCCGCATCGCGCCGCAATATCCTCTAATTGAGGCATTAAAGCCGGAACTAAAGCTGCCCGAAACTGCACTGGTACAGTAGAGTTACTAGCAATTTCTTTAACCAGTTCCAGCAGCAAAACGAGGTTGTCGGTGGCTTCCGGGAGGCGAGAACCGGGGAGAAGGGCGATCGTCCGAACTCCGGGTATTAACTGCAAATCTTTGCCCGTAGAATTGAGGTTGTCCATGACAGGATTGCCGACAAACTGAGCTTTCTTTAAACCCTGTCGGTTTAAGTCAGCAGCAGTCAAAGCATCTCTAGTAAAAACCGCCAGACATTTCTGTGAGCAAAGCAACTGCCACAAGATTAAACCCAAATCGACTCGCCCCTCGTAATAACTAGAATGGGCCGATAGAAAAATTATATAGGGGCGGTTGCTGGCATGGGCGATCGCCCCGGCGACAATATCCCCAGTGGCCACCACCAAATCGCAGTGGCGCGAATGCCTCCAAACAGCCTGCAATTGCTGCCAAGTCAAAGCAATCAGCCCCGCCCCAATATCTTTGAGGAAAAACAGGGGATTCATGTAAAAAACTCCCCCAGACGGCATTTGACTGGTGGGCCCAATAATTGGCACGGTCGATCGGCGGTAAGCAGCCCCGTCACCTACAATCGGCATGGCCGAAACATCAACATCCGCGCCAGATACTCTCAAAGCTTGGAGAATTTGACAGTTAATCGCGTCTTCCCCGTGGCCGTTGCTGAGGAAAAGTATCCCCTTCGATTTCATAAAATCCAATCAAGATCAGGCTTTTTAAACTCATTTGCGCGATCGCTACCTGCCGACAGGCTACGATTTTGTTACTCTAATTTAAATACATTGTGGAAGTGAAACAGCGTGAATATTGAAATTGGGCGGGGCAAAAGTGCTCGCCGAGCTTACGGCATAGATGAAATCGCGCTTGTACCAGGACAGCGCACGCTCGATCCGAGTTTGGCAGATACTCGCTGGCAGATTGGCGGGATCGATCGAGAAATCCCGATCATCGCCAGCGCAATGGATGGAGTAGTCGATGTCCGCATGGCGATTTTGCTGTCAGAATTGGGAGCAATGGGCGTGCTCAACCTAGAAGGAATTCAAACCCGCTATGCCGACCCCCAGCCAATATTAGAGCGCATCGCGAGTGTCGGCAACCACGAATTTGTTTCTCTGATGCAGGAACTCTATGCCGAACCCATCAAGCCAGAATTAATCGAGCTCAGAATTAAAGAAATTAAAGCAGGAGGAGGGATTGCCGCCGTCAGCGGTACACCGGCTGCTGCGAGCAAATACGGCCGGGCGGTTGCTGAATCTGGAGCCGATATATTTTTTGTGCAAGCAACAGTAGTCTCGACAGCTTTCCTTTCCCCTGAATCAATCTCATCTTTAGATTTGACACAATTCTGTCAAGAGATGCCGATCCCAGTAATTTTGGGTAACTGCGTGACCTACGAAGTCGCCCTGAATTTAATGAAAACTGGCGCTGCGGGCATTCTCGTGGGCATTGGGCCGGGGGCTGCTTGCACATCTAGGGGCGTATTGGGTGTCGGCGTGCCCCAAGCCACAGCGGTAGCAGACTGCGCCGCCGCGCGGGACGACTACTATCGCGAAACTGGCAAATACGTGTCGGTGATTGCTGACGGCGGTTTAATTACCGGCGGCGATATCTGCAAGTGCATTGCCTGCGGCGCCGATGGAGTGATGATTGGTTCGCCCTTTGCCAGGGCCGCCGAAGCTCCTGGCCGCGGCTTTCACTGGGGGATGGCGACTCCCAGCCCGGTTTTGCCGCGTGGCACTCGCATTCGCGTGGGGACTACGGGTACTGTGGAGCAAATTTTGCGGGGGCCTGCGGTGCTAGATGACGGTACGCACAACTTGCTCGGAGCTCTGAAAACTAGTATGGGTACCTTGGGCGCTAAGGATATTAAGGAGATGCAGCAAGTGGAAGTGGTAATTGCTCCTTCTCTGCTGACTGAGGGTAAAGTCTATCAAAAAGCTCAGCAGTTGGGCATGGGTAAGTAGATTTACCGATCGAATACCAGCATACCTTGACAAAATTTGTTCAATAGTCTCGAAATTTACAGAATATTGTGGAATTATCGAGAAGGAGATGTCACAATAGAAGAAGCGGAGACGCATGTTTCCGTTCACTCCTCACACCACACTCCGCCCGGACTACTGTTCGGGCGGTTCCTTTTTTGCCGGAAATCTTGGCTCTTGCTTACTAGATACAGAACTGAGGCTTTTAGCTCCGGAGAGGGGGAGAGTGGGAGGGTGGGAGAGTGGGAGAGTCTGGGAGTGGGAGAATTTTTCTTCTACATAAGTGCATTCTGCGGGAGCATCTCATATTTGTAAAAATACTTCTTCTGGCTCCTTCCTTCTTGTGGCTCCTTCCTTCTTCCTCTTTCCTTCTGCCTCCTGCCTCCTGCCTCCTGCCTCAAAACTCCAATTTCTAGCTTGGCCGCAAAGGTGAGATGCTCCCCATTCTGCCTTCGGAAACATAAGTGCCTTCGGAAACATAAGTGCCTTGTTCCTTCAGAAACCTTGTCCCTTCTTCCTTCTACCGTCTTCCCTCTTCCTTCTACCGTCTTCCTTCTTCCTTCAGAAGCCTTCTGTTAAAATCGTTGACGCAAGTGGTTACATTTTTTGCTAAACTTGTTATCCGAGAAATAGTATTTACAAGGATGGCTAGGGATGTCAGCAGCCGCGCAAGTAACCGACTCTACCTTTAAGCAGGAAGTGCTCGATAGCGAAGTTCCAGTTCTAGTGGATTTTTGGGCTCCCTGGTGCGGGCCCTGTCGGATGGTGGCGCCCGTCGTAGACGAAATTGCCCAGCAATATGAAGGGAAGGTCAAGGTAGTAAAAGTTAATACCGACGAGAATCCTAACGTGGCCAGCCAATACGGTATCCGCAGCATTCCGACGCTGATGATATTTAAGGGCGGTGCACGGGTGGATATGGTGGTTGGGGCCGTCCCGAAAACTACTCTGGCCAACACTCTAGAAAAGTACATTTAACTGAACTGCGAGCGGTTTCGCGCTGTTCTTTTTGGGCGACGAAAGCTAACTCGCTTCAGAACCGGGGCAAAGCTACGGGAAAAGTTATTAGTGACCAGCAGGGCAATTTGCGGGTGGCTATTGGCTTATAACTTTGGCTTGCCCCTTAATTTTTAGTAGCGACAATTTGTTACCATTTCGGAAAAATTCATGATTCGTTCTGGGTATGGTCAAGGTTTTGAGTCCCTCCAAGCTGAAGTGATGGATTTGCTCGATCGCTTGCCAATGTTGAAGCACTCTGAGTGGATCGAACGATCGCTCTCTACTATAGTGCAAATGGCCAGAGAGGATCTCGATCGCCTAGACTTGAAGATTATTGCGGCGTCGCTCCGAGATATGGAGAGCGCTTTTGAGATGTTTTATCCTTACCGACACGTTCGCAAAATTGTGATTTTTGGTTCGGCGAGGGTGTCACCGCAATCTGCGGAATATTTGATGGCCAGAGACTTTGCGCGGGCGATCGCCCAGCAGGGGTTTATGGTGATTACTGGCGGCGGCGGGGGAATTATGCAGGCGGGGAACGAGGGGGCGACTGCGGAACGTTCTTTTGGGCTGAACATTCAGTTACCTTTCGAGCAGAGTTCTAATCCTTTCATTGCCGGCGATCGCAAATTGCTCAATTTTAAATATTTTTTCACTCGCAAGTTGTTTTTTCTCCGGGAGAGCGATGCTTTAGCTCTGTTTCCGGGCGGTTTCGGCACTCTGGACGAGGCTTTTGAGTGTCTGACTTTGACTCAAACTGGCAAGTTCGGGCCTGCTCCTGTGGTATTGATCGATCGACCGGGAGGAGATTATTGGCTTGATTGGAATATTTTTGTGCAAAAACAATTGCGGGGTCGGGGTTTGATTTCAGCCGACGATCGCAGCCTGTATACGATTACTGACGATGTAAATGTCGCTTGCGAGGCGATCGGTAGTTTTTATCTGGTTTATCACTCCTGCCGCTACGTGCGCGAAAAACTGGTAATTCGCTTAAAAACAGAGCTTTCTCAGGAGAATGTCGATCGGCTAAATACAGATTTTAGCGATATAGTTGTCACCGGAAAAATTGAAAAAAGTCAAGCTTTGGAACCCGAAATAGGAGATGCAACTTTCGATCTGCCGCGCCTAGTTTTGCATTTCAACCAGCGGGATTTGGGGCGGCTTTATCAGCTAATTGCTGCTATAAATCAAATGGGTGCAGCTTCGCCGGCGGCGGCGCATCCAGCACAAAAGTAGTCATTAGTCATTAGTCATTAGTTATTAGTCATTAGTCATTAGTTATTAGTCATTAGTCATTAGTTATTAGTCATTAGTCATTAGTCATTAGTCATTAGTCATTAGTCATTAGTCATTAGTCATTAGTCATTAGTTATATCATATCCGGTCGATTACCCTTCATCAGGTAGGGGCGGGTTCACCAACAATATCTGCCAATAATCTCCAATCTCAAAAACCCGCCCTGCCCGGATATTATGGTCAATCGAGCGGACATGATATTATTAGTTATTAGTCATTAGTTATTAGACTTGTAGGGTGCGTCAGGCTTTCGTTAGAGAGCGATTATTAATGGTTTAGACCTCCGACGCACCCTACTATATGTGTGAGTTGCGTAAGTCCTAACAAGTAAAAAATCAAGTGTAAAATGTATGGCTTACAGCGATTTTAGTTTGGCAAGCGTCAAAAAAGCTTTGAATTTAACGATTTCGCCGAGGCAAGATTTGTTTTCGGCCGTACCTGCTTTAGAATGCAGCAATCATTTAACAGAAACTTTAGCTTATAATGTTCCTTTTGCTCTGGCGAGTAATACGGAAAAATCACGCTCAGAAATGATTATTACGCCGATTTTGCTGGAACTTACCAAACAGTTTCCCGATCGCATTAGTTTGTTTTCGGGAGTTGATTTTACGGTGGACAGCGACTTGGGATTAAACGGCAGTTGCGATTTTCTGATCAGTCGATCGGTAGAGTTCCTGATTGTTAGCGCGCCGGCGATTTTAATCGTTGAGGCTAAACAGGAAAATATTAATGCTGGGTTGGGTCAGTGCGTAGCGGAAATGTATGCAGCTCAACTGTTTAACGAACGGGAGGGAAATCAGGTATCGAGGATTTATGGGGTTGTGACAACGGGAGAAATTTGGAAGTTTTTAATGCTGGAAGGGCAAGCAGTTCAAATAGATTTATTGGAGTATTTTTTGAATCAGGTTGATAAAATTTTGGGAATTTTAGCGATCGGAATTCAAAATGGGTAATTGGGCATGGGGCATGGGGCATGGGGCATGGGGCATTGGCCCGCGCAGGGCATGGGGTAATAGGTAATAGGTAAGCAGTAAAAAAAAATCTAAAATCTAAAATCTAAAATCTAAAATCGTATGACTCAATATGCTCGACATCCTGCTAATTGCAATTTTGGGATTTCTCGGCAGTTTCGGTCACTGCGCGGGGATGTGCGGCCCGCTGACAATGGCGTTTTCTATTTCTAATTCCCGCAACGATAAATTAGCTGCTTTCCGCTTTCATTTGCTGCTGAATTTGGGGAGAATTACTGCTTACGCTTTGGTTGGTGCTGCAATTGGCGGACTGGGTTCGGTGTTAATTGCTGGCGGACTTTTGGCAGGTACCGGTAGCGAATTGCGGCGGGCGATCGCACTTCTCACGGGCACAATGCTGATTTGGTTCGGAGTAGTGCAAATTAAACCGGGTTTGCTGCCCAGATTGCCGCTGCTGCACCCAATGTCGCACGATCGAGTCGGACAAGCAATGAGCAAGCTTTCGGCGCAAAAAAACTGGTGGGTGCCGGTTGCTTTGGGTTTGCTTTGGGGTTTGATTCCCTGCGGTTTCCTCTACGCGGCGCAGATTAAGGCGGCGGAAACGGGAAATTCGGTTTTGGGTGCGGCGACGATGCTGGCTTTTGGACTCGGCACACTGCCAACTATGCTGGGAGTGAGTTTTTTTGCTGGCAGATTGAGCGCGGACAAGCGCAGTCAACTGTTTCGGATGGGTGGTTGGGTGACTGTGGCGATCGGGATTCTTACCTTGCTGCGAACCGATGAAATGGTAGATTTTACGGGCCACGCAGCGCTGCTGTGCTTGATGCTAGCACTGTTGGCGCGTCCGGTTAGCAAGTTTTTGCCCCAACTGTTGCGCTATCGCCGCGCTTTGGGTGTGGGCGCGTTTTTCCTCGCAGTCGCCCACACGTTTCATATGCTGGATCATACGCTGCGATGGAATTTTGACGCGCTATCTTTTATGTTGCCGCAGCATCAGTTGGGAATGGCGGCTGGAATGACGGCGCTGCTGTTGATGTTGCCGGCGGCGGTTACAAGTTGCGATCGTATTCAAAATTTTTTAGGCCAACTGTGGCGAATGCTTCATCTGTTAAGCGTTCCAGCTTTCTTGCTGTGCGCTGTACACGCCGCACTCATCGGTTCCCACTATCTCGGCGGTTTTGAATGGAAGTTGCACAATCAACTGCTGACAGCGGTGTTAGCTGTGGTTACGGTGTTAGTTACGTTTGTGCGATCGCGCTTGTTTTGGTCAGTTTTATCACTAGAAAATTTCTATGTTTCGCCTGTCAAACAAAAGTAAAAGTTTGGGATTGTTAGTTTTTTTGGGATTACTAATTGAAGCAGCAATTCCCAGTGCGCCGCAGTTAAACTCGATTTCTGTTTTGGCGCACGAAGTCGAAGTATCGGGAGATGTAGCCGCTACCTTTCACCTAGAACCCAACCACAACCCCCGCGCCGGACAGCCTGCAAGAGTTTGGTTTGCCCTAACTCGCAGGGGCGGTCAAATTATCCCCCTAGAGCAGTGTAATTGCAAATTAGAAGTTTATCCGAAAAATCGTAAAGATGGGGATAAGCCGCTGATGCAGCCGCCTTTGACCGCCATATCTGCGGAGAAATATCAAGGGATTCCGGGAGGTGATATCGTGTTTCCCAAGGCTGGAATTTACGAACTTGAATTGAGCGGAACCGCCAAAAATAAAGCTAATTTTAAACCCTTTAAACTAACGTATAAAGTCACGGTTCGCTAAGATAATCTTTCCCTCACCGAACATAAATCTTGTAGGGGCGGGTTCACCGATAATAAATGCCTAAAACCCACAATCTCATAAACCCGCCCCCACCCAACTAAGATAATCTTTCCCTCACCGAACATAAATCTTGTAGGGGCCAGTTCACAGACAATAAATGCCTAAAACCCACAATCTCATAAACCCGCCCCCACCCAACTAAGATAATATTTCCATCACCGAACATAAATCTTGTAGGGGCGGGTTCACCGACAATAAATGCCTAAAACCCCCAATCTCATAAACCCGCCCCCACCCAACGGCAAATAATAATCTACCTATTTTAACATACAAAAAAATACAAGCGAAATCTGTATAAAACCTTAAAAATTGCCAACTCTACAAAATGTCACAAATTTTTACACTACATTATAACCAGTGTCCATTATGGAATTTGTGCAAGCTAACCTCTCTTGAACTGACCAAAGGATATAACGATGGATATCTTATCTAACACCGTGGCGCTATCACGGATGCAATTTGCGCTAACCGCCATATTCCATATGCTGTGGCCAGTTCTGACTACGGGAATGGGAATTTATCTGGTAATTGTTGAAGGAATGTGGCTGAAAACTCGCAATCCCGACTACTACCATCACGCTCGTTTTTGGTCTCAACTCTACGTCCTCAACTTCGGTATTGGAGTAGCTTCAGGCATTCCGATGGAATTTCAGTTTGGCACGAATTGGGCACCATTTTCCGAAGCAGTTGGTGACTTTTTTGGCAGCATTTTAGGATTTGAAGCTTCAATGGCATTTATGTTAGAAGCCGGCTTTTTAGGCATTATGCTGTTTGGTTGGGAGCGCGTTCACCCGATCGTCCATTATTTCGCTACAATCATGGTAGCCTTCGGCGCTAACCTATCCACAGTCTGGATTTTAGTCGCTAACTCTTGGCTGCAAACTCCTGCGGGAGGAGAAATGGTCAATGGCAAGTTTATTGTCAGCGATTACTTTCAAGCAATTATGAACCCGTTCGCATTAAACAGCATTCTCCATATGTTTTTTGCGACGTTAGAAACTTCGCTGTTTGTCATTGGGGGAATTAGCGCTTGGTACATTCTCAATAAGCGCAACCAAGCCTTTTTTTCCAAGTCTTTAAAAATTGCCATAGCGACAGCCATCGCCGTTGCACCTTTGCAAATATACATCGGACATTTGAGCGCCGAACAAGTTTATCACTACCAACCCACTAAATTAGCAGCAATCGAAGCTAAGTGGGAAACTTCACCAGCGGGAGAGTCAGCAGATTGGACTTTGCTAGCTTTGCCTAATGAAAAAGCCAAAAAAAATGACTGGGAAATTAGCGTTCCCAATGGCTTAGGATACGTTCTGGAATTCAAACAAAAACTCTCCGAACCCGTACTCGGATTGAAGGAATGGAAGCCAGAAGACAGACCCCGGATGGTGGGTTTGATCTACTATTGTTTCCGCATCATGTCCGGGATTGGATTCTTCTTTTTAGGACTGATGCTGTTCAGTATAATTCAGTGGATGCGAGGCAAACTTGCTGCTGAAAATATTAGCAGTCAACCTTGGCTGATGCGCGCTTGGGTATTAGCTGCTCCCCTGGGATATATTGCTGTAGAATCGGGTTGGATTGTGCGCTGTGTCGGCAGACAACCTTGGGCTTTATACGGGCAAATTCGCACTGCTGATGCGGTGTCAAACATCCCCGCCAGCAATGTTTTAACTTCTCTCAGTTTCTTTGCAGTTATTTACAGCTTTTTGTTTGTTTGTGCTTTGTATTTTGGCAGTAGAATTATCCGCCAAGGGCCTAATTTAAGTCTGCCTGTGCCAGGTTTAGACAATGAACCTGCAATCGAAAGTCAACCCGCAGAACATATTCCCGATCAACGTCCCGTAGAAGCACAACAATAGGAGATTTTATGCAAGCTTTGGAGCATTTTCTCCCGCAAGTTTGGTTTGTAGTTTTAGCTTTGTTTCTCCTGCTATATGTCATGCTAGACGGTTTTGACTTAGGAGTAGGCATCCTGTCTCTGACTGCTTCCGACGAGGAACGCAGGGGCATTTTAATGACGAGTTTGGGCAACGTTTGGGACGCGAACGAAACTTGGCTGGTGTTGATGGGAGGCGCTTTATTTGGCGCATTTCCCCTGGCTTACGGCACGATTTTGACAGCGCTATATATACCGATTTGCATGATGCTTTTTGGTTTGATATTTCGGGCTGTAGCCTTTGAATTTCGCGAGCATTCTAATCGCAAATTATTCTGGAATTATGCCTTTGGTGCTGGCAGTTTTTTAGCAGCTTTAGCTCAAGGATTTGCCTTGGGTGCGGTGCTCGAAGGCATTGCGGTTGATGAAGCCGGTCACTTTGTGGGTACTACTTGGGACTGGCTGGATTGGCGATCGATCTTGGTTGCTTTGACGCTGATTCAAGGCTATGTTTTGATCGGTTCAACCTATCTAATTATGAAAACAGAAGGCGAACTGCAAACAAATCACTATCGCACGGCTAAAATTGCGGCGGTGACAACTTTAATCGGAGCGATTTTAATTACAATTGCCACTCCGATTTTTTACGAAAGTGCTAGATCCAGGTTGTTCGAGAAACCGCTAGTTTATGTCTTTGCCACGATTCCTTTGTTGGGAGTGCTATTGGTGGGACTGCTGCTGAAAAGTCTCGCAAGCAAGGAAGAACGAACGCCGTTTATCTGGACGATTCTGATTTTTTTGCTTACTTTCATCGGCTTGGGATTGATTGTTTTTCCCTACATTATTCCCTCGGAAATCACGATTTACCAAGCCGCAGCTTCGCCCAGCGCCCTGGTATTTATGATTGTGTTCATGGGCATTCTGATCCCGATTATGATTTTTTACAACATCTACAATTATGTTGTGTTTCGGGGTAAGGTTGTCGGCGGCCACTACGGGGAATAAAGCATAATACAACCGCAGATGCAGGCAAATGTACGCAGATATTATCAAGTTTATCTCCTGGTTTATCTGCGTATATTGGCGGTGAAAAATTACAAATTATTGTTTTCTGATATTATCAGAAATTACGCAACCATACTATACATAACATAGCGCAAATAGTGCGGAGTAGGCAAAGAAACTAATTTAGGATTAGCGATCGCACCTCATGCCACCTGAAAGTTGAGATTTGATATTTGAGATTGCTCGCACGGATGAGTCCGAGGGGTTGTGATTAGGATGGGGAGCTTTTTTCACAGGTACACGGATGAATCCGGATGATTGTGACCACATTGCTTTTGGTCAAATAATAGTTGATAAACATTGGGAAAAAATTACAGTTAATTCTGTCCCTAGCGAGGGTGCAGAGTTGGCGATCGCTATCTTTGTCACATAATAAAATATAATGGAAGGGAAGGTTTTAATTTAACTGTTGTATAAACGAGTTATGGATGCGATCGCCAATTTGTCAGGTTATCAGATTACAGAGCAACTTTATGTAGGTACACGTACCCTAGTCTATCGAGGCATCCGTACCCGTGACCAATACCCAGTCGTCATCAAACTGCTGCGAAACGAATACCCGACCTTCAACGAGCTCATCCAGTTTCGCAACCAATACACCATTGCCAAAAATCTCGACTTCCCTCACATCGTCAAACCCCTGACGCTGGAAGTATACCAGAATAGCTATGCCCTAGTAATGGAGGACTTTGGCGGAGTCTCCCTATCTACTTATCTCCAAACAGCAACAAATCAAACCCAACCATCTCAAGCTTTACCTTTAGCAGAATTTCTCCAACTCGCCATACAACTAACAGACATTATTCAGTATCTCTACCAAAACCGAGTCATTCACAAAGATATTAAACCCGCTAATATTCTCATTAATCCCGACACCAAACAAATTCAACTAATTGACTTTAGTATTGCATCCCTCCTACCACGAGAAACCCAAGAAATCCAGAATCCGAATATTTTAGAAGGAACATTAGCCTATCTCTCCCCCGAACAAACAGGACGGATGAATCGAGGCATTGACTATCGTAGTGACTTTTATTCCCTGGGTGTGACCTTTTATGAATTGTTAACAGGGCAGTTGCCATTTATCTCTGATGATCCGATGAAACTGGTGCATTGTCACCTCGCTAAACAGTCGAAACCGATCCATCTAATAAATCCAGAAGTTCCCATAATTTTATCAAAAATTGTCAGTAAGCTGATGGCGAAAAATGCCGAAAAACGCTATCAAAGTGCATTAGGACTAAAGCACGATTTAGAAAAGTGTTTATTTCAGTTACAAAAAACAGCCAAGATAGAAGATTTTGAACTCGGAAAGCGAGATATTAGCGATCGCTTTACTATCCCCGAAAAGCTCTACGGTAGAGAAAAAGAAGTTGCTCAACTATTAGCTGCCTTTGAGCGAGTCAGCACAGGTAGCACCGAAATGATGCTAGTAGCAGGTTTTTCTGGAATTGGGAAAACCGCCGTTGTCAATGAAGTTCATAAACCCATTGTCCGTCAGCGCGGTTATTTTATCAAAGGCAAATACGATCAATTTCAACGCAACATTCCCTTCAGTGCCTTTGTGCAAGCTTTTCGCGACTTAATGGGTCAATTACTATCAGAATCTGATACCGAACTGCAAACATGGAAAACCCAGATTTTAGCAGCAGTGGGAGACAGCGGACAAGTCTTGATTGACGTGATTCCTGAGTTAGAAGGCATAATTGGCGCTCAACTTCCTGCAACAGAATTGTCAGCAAGTGCCTCCCAAAATCGCTTTAATCTGCTAATGCAGAAATTTGTGCAAGTTTTCACGAGCAAAGAACATCCTTTAGTGATGTTTTTGGATGACTTGCAATGGGCGGATTCAGCATCCCTGAATTTGCTACAATTATTGATGCTCGATACAGGATATTTATTAGTATTGGGGGCCTATCGAGATAATGAAGTTTGGCCCGTGCATCCATTTATCTTAAGAGTGGATGAGATAGTTAAAACGGGGGCAACAGTGAATACAATTACTTTGGAACCGTTAAGCGAACTAGATATGAATTTGTTGGTGGCGGATACGCTGAATTGCGAATCATCACTTGCCCAACCTTTGACAACATTAGTCTATCTAAAAACTCAGGGTAATCCTTTCTTTGCAACTCAGTTTCTCAAGACATTACATGACGAGCAGCTAATTAGCTTTAACTGGGAGATTCGGCATTGGCAGTGTGATATTGCCCAAGTGAAAGCCTTAGCTATCACTGATGATGTCGTTGAATTCATGGCGTTGCAATTGCAGAAGCTGCCCAAAGGAACTCAGTATGTTCTCACATTAGCTGCTTGTATAGGATCACAGTTTGATTTGAATACGTTAGTAATTGTCAGTGAGAAATCTGCTGGAATGATGGCTACGGCTTTATGGAAAGCATTACAGGAAGGTTTGGTGATTCCCACGACCAAAATCTATAAGTTCTTTACCGAATCGGATAGTGATGAAGTTTTCAAGGCTTCAGCTAATCCAACTTATCGATTTTTACACGATCGCGTCCAGCAAGCCGCATATTCGCTAATTCCCGATTCACAGAAAAAAGCAACGCATCTCAAAATCGGACAATTACTTCAGCAAAATTCTTCAAAAATAGAGCTAGAGGAAAAACTGTTTGATATCGTCGGGCATTTGAATCGAGGAATTGAGTTAATCACCCAAGCGAGCGAACGGGAAGCCTTAGCTCAACTTAACTTAGAAGCCGGTTGTAAAGCCAGAAATTCAACCGCCTACACGGCAGCCAGAGTTTATCTGCAAACAGGCATTGATCTACTAACAGCCAACTGCTGGCAAAGCCAGTATGAATTAACCCTGAACCTCTATGTTGCGGCTGCCGAAGCTGCCTATTTGAATGCTGACTTTGACAGCATGGAAGAGATAGCAGCACAAGTGTTGCAAGCAGCCCAGACAATCTTAGACAAAATCAAAATTTACGAAATTCAAATCGCTGCCGAGACAGCACAGAGCAAGTCACTAGAAGCCATTGCAGTAGCAAGAGATGCACTCTGGCAATTGGGCATTGAATTACCCACCGCACCTGACGAAGCCTTGATTAGCCAAGCGCTACAAGCCGTTGCTAGCCAACTCCAAGGTAGAACGATTGAGGAACTGGTGGATCTGCCTGTGATGAGTGCTCCTCAGACTCAGGCAGCTATGCCAATATTGGCCATGTTATTTGCACCCATTCTCCAGGGAATTCCAGGCTTAGTGCCCCTACTTAGCTCCACGATGGTAAGTTTATCGCTCTCCTTTGGGAATGCACCCGCATCGACGGTGGGCTATGCGATTCACGGACTTGTATTAAGTGCTTTTTTGGGAGAGGCAAAAACGGGCTATAGCTTTGGTAAATTGGCACTCTCATTGCTCGATCGGGTCAATTCACGAGAATTTAAGTGCATTACTCATAATATGTTTGGGGCATTTATTCAGCATCATCAAAATGCTATGAGGGCAGGGCTACCAACGCTGAAAGAGGGCTTTATAGCTGGCATGGAAACGGGCGATTTTCTTAACGCTGGCTACAACATAGCTACTTACAGCTACATCAACTTTTACGGTGGGGTAGAACTGGATACTTGGGAACCGGAACTGGCTGTCTACAGTGCTACCTTGGCTCAGGTGAAGCAATATTCGGCTCGGACTTATTTGCATATGGAGCGGCAGATGTTGCATAACTTGAGGGAAGTCGTCAACCAGCCGGATTGCTTAATCGGAACTGCCTATGATGAAACGGTGATGATTCCTAAGCACTATCAGGATCGTGAATTCAGTGCGATCGCTCTTGTCTACATTTACAAACTGCTGCTTGCCTACTCATGGGGCAATTATCCGGCTGCCTTAAACCACATTGGTCAAGTCAAGCCGTATGTGATGGCATTATCGGGATTGGTTCATGTTCCTGCTTTCCATTTCTATGCAGCCCTGACGCATCTGGCAGTGTTTTCCACACAGCCAGAAACCGAGCAAGCTGAAACTCTCGCCCTAGTGGAAACCCATCAAACGACTCTGCACCAGTGGGCGCAAAATGCTCCTATGAATCATCTGCATAAGTGGTATTTAGTTGAAGCAGAACGGCAGCGGGTTTTGGGTTACAAGGCCGATGCACTTTCCATGTACGATCGCGCGATCTCCCTCGCTAAAGAAAATCTATTCCTCAACGAAGAAGCCCTCGCCAACGAACTAGCAGCGAAATTCTACTTGGAATGGGGCAAAGAAAAAGTAGCTCAAGCCTACATGATTGAAGCGTATTATTGTTATGCCCGCTGGGGAGCTAAAGCCAAAATAGACGATTTGGAAAAACGTTATCCTCGCCTACTCGGTATTATCCTTCAGCAAGCTCAATCCTTTAGTTCCTTTAAAGAAACGATCGCCCGGGGAACGATTACTTCTACTCACTCTTCTAGCAGCAACTCTGAATTTCTCGATTTGCCTACTCTGATCCAAGCCTCTCAAGCCATTTCTGGGGAGATTGAACTAGATAAACTCCTGACTACTCTTTTAAAAATAGCGATCGCGAATGCTGGCGCCACTAAGTGTGTCTTATTGCTCAAACAAAAACAGTATTTACAGGTAGCGGCGCTTGTAGCAGAGGGACAGGAACCTGAGCTATTACCATCAATACCTCTAGAATCAAGTAAGGATGTAGCAATTAGTTTGGTTAACACTGTCAAGCGCAGTTTGAAACCTTTGGTAATAGTTGATGCTAGGGTAAGTTCCCAGGTTGGGAGCGATCGCTATATTGAACAGCACCAGCCGATCAGTGTTCTTTGTATTCCAATTCTTAATCAAGGGCAGTTGATAGGAGTTTTCTATCTGGAAAATAACCTGACGGTTGGGGCATTTACGAGCGATCGCATTGAGGTGCTAAATTTGCTGGCTTCTCAAGCTGCTATTTCCTTAGAAAATGCCCGTTTGTATCAAGAATCTCAACAAGCATTTACAGCTCTCAAGCAGGCACAAATAACAATAGTTCAAAGCGAAAAAATGTCAGCCTTGGGAAACTTAGTGGCTGGGGTGGCTCACGAAATTAATAATCCAGTTGGTTTTTTGGTTGGTAATATTCAACCCGCCTTAGATTATATCAAAGATTTGTTTGGATTGCTCGATTTGTATGAACAAAAATATCCGCAACTCGATCCAGAGATTCAAGAAGAAATCGAGAACATCGATCTGGAATACATCCGGGAAGATTTACCGAAATTAGTAGGTTCGATGCGGGAAGGCGTGAAGCGGATTCGGGATATTAGTACCAGTCTACGGACATTCTCCCGTGCGGATACTAACTATCCCGTAGCTTGCAATATCCACGATGGCATCGATAGCACCATTATGATCCTGAAACATCGCCTCAAGGCTAACGATACTCGTCCAGAAATCAAAGTAATTAGGGAATATGGGAATTTGCCACCCGTGGAGTGCTATGCCGGACAGTTGAATCAAGTATTTATGAATTTGTTAGGTAATGCGATCGATGCTTTGGAGGAATCAAATCAAGGAAGACATTATGCAGAAATCGCCAATCAAATTACCATTAGAACCGACATTTGTAGCGACAAAAAACAAGCTATAATTTGCATCAAAGATAACGGGGTGGGCATGAGTGAAGTAGTGCAAGAGAAGATTTTTGATGAGTTATTTACTACCAAGGAAGTAGGGAAAGGTACGGGGTTGGGATTGGCGATCGCACGGCAGATTGTGGTTGAAAAACACGGCGGTATGCTCGATGTCAACTCAACTTTAGGTATAGGTACAGAATTTATAATTTCACTGCCATGTTGATTATTACCTTGGTAATTTATAGCCAATTTTTGGATTTTTCTTGAAAAGTGAATTTTTTTTACCGCCCACTTGACAATTTATAGCGATCGATAACGTCTGCCCAAGTCTTGATACTTCCGTCGCACTAATTCATAAAGGAATCTCGATCGCAAATTCCGTACCTTCTCCAACGGTGGAACGGCAGCTTAAGGCTCCGGCGTGTTTTTCCGCGACAATTCGGTAACTGATGGCTAACCCCAAACCAGTGCCTTTTCCCATCGGTTTTGTCGTGAAAAACGGGTCAAATAATCGGCTCCGCACGTCTTCTGTCATGCCGATCGCATTATCGGAAATGCGGATGCAAATACTATTTTCGTTCAGGGCTTCTGTGCGAATGCTAATAGTTGGTTTCCAATCGTCGCCGCCGACTGCCGCTCGCCTTTTTTGGTTGCAAGCATCTTCCAAGGCGTCAATACTATTGCTAAGCAGGTTCATAAATACCTGATTTAGCTGACCTGCATAACATTCAATTAAAGGGATTTTACCATAATCTTTGATTACTTTAATTTCGGGATAGTCGCCTCTGGCGCGAAGTTTGTTGTGTAAAATTAGGAGGGTATTGTCTATGCCTTCGTGAAGGTTTGTAGGCTTTTTTACTGAGTCGTCTAAACGCGAGAAATTTCGCAAGCTCAGAACTATTTCGCGAATGCGATCTGCTCCCATTTTCATCGAAGATAATATTTTTAGTAAATCTTCTCTCAAAAATTCTAAATCGATATTGTCAATACATTCTTGAACTTCTACCACGGGCTGAGGATAGTGTTTTTGATAAAGTTCCACAAGCTGCAACAAGTCTCGGATATATTGGCTGGCGTAGGAAATATTGCCGTAGATAAAACTGACAGGGTTATTAATTTCGTGAGCTACTCCAGCTACCATTTGACCGAGACTTGACATTTTTTCGGTATGAATTAGGTGAGCTTGAGTTTCTCGAAGTTCTTTGAGAGCGATTTCTAGCTGCTGGGCTCTGTTGTTGGCGATCGCCTCGGAGAGCCGCAAAGCATCCTCCGCTGCTTTGCGCTCTGTTATGTCAAAAATGGCGCCGTTGAGGGATAAAACTTCACCGTCTGCGTTGAAAAGGGCTTGGCCTTTCTCTACAACCCACCGCACATTTCCGTCGCAGTGAATTAGGCGATATTCGATGATGTAAGGTTGTTTTGTCTTAATAGCCCGATCGATAATTGTCTCGATCTGCTCAACGTCATCGGGATGAACTATACTCGGAAAAGCCTGCACCGGTTTTTGCATAAAGTTAGCAGCAGGATAGCCGGAAATAGCTTCTATGCCACTGCTGATAAAAGTTACGCTCGATCGCCCCGCAGCACTGCACCGATAAACCGCACCGGGAATGTTAGAAACTAATGACCTAAATTCTTCTTCCCTTTCTCGCAAAGCTGCCTCAATCCGCTTGCGTTCGCTAATGTCGCGAGCAAACGCGCACTGATATTCTTTGCCATTAAATTCCAAATGGTTGATTGTGATTTCTACCGGAAAAATGCGACCGTACTTAGTGAGGTGGTGAACTTCAATATTCACCGAACCGCAGCGTTTTAAGACTTTCCAGTGCAAACTCCAAGCAGTTTGGGGAAAATCTGGATTGATGTCATGCACCGTCATCGAGAGCAATTCTGCTTCAGAATATCCCAATGAAGTGCAAGCAGCGTCGTTGACGTACAAAAATTTACCGTCGGGCCCGATCCAGAATATCGCATCTGCCGATCGGTCGATCGCAAATTGAGTCAGTTGCAACTTTTCCTCAACCCGGTGGCGATCGGCAATTTCTTTTTCTAACTGTTCATTAAGCGAATTGAGAGCTAAAGCGCGATCGACAATAGTATCTGAAGGGTAAAAATTGAGCGCTTGTTTTGCCAATTCTCCTTTCTCGATATCATGTTGGGGCAGATTTTGTTCTACCTCTTTTAACGATATTTGTTGAAATTTTTCTTTTTGATTTAAACCAGACTCGGTAAGTGCTTTCGGCATGAGGGCGAGGGCGATTGCGGCTAAAAGCCAAGAAATCAAAGCACTTGCAGCTTTGAGAGTTACCGACAGCCAATATATGGAATGCCAAAGCGTCCAAACTTCCGTCAATTTAGCCGCGCCCCAAGCAAAAAAAACAACGGCAAACAGCCGGAAAATCTTGCGGTGAGAACCTTGGCGGGTAAAATAAACTAAAGATAGGGCGATCGAGCAATAAGCCAGTGCCGTCAGCGAGTCAAAAACAGCGTACAGTCGCAACTCCGGCACCAGGTTGCAGGCGAGTGTAGAAGATAAAGCAAGTGTGGAAAAAAAAATTGTTAATTGTTCTTGCATAAAGTTCAAGAAAAAAATTATCTGTACCAATGCAAATCAGATCAAATCTAATTATTTGATTTCGGCTAATGAAATATTTACATAATTATATACTTTTTTCATTTTTTATGAAACAGCTATTTTTTCAGGAAATGTCAAAACAGTCGAGGTGGGGCCCTGGGAACGAAGCTTTGCCCAAGTATGAGCAATGGGGAGCCTCACGGCTAGCAACGCTTACGTTGCTCCCTGTGACGGAATACATAGGTTCGCGTACTGATTGCTTCCGAAACATTTAAATTGTTAATGATCCCTATTAAATTTTCTTTTAGATGACTTAAGCAGTGAGCCAGCGGTTAAAAACCCCTGGCTCACAGATGGACTAGCAGACTTTTAAGGCAGAGAAAATGTCAATTCTTCCGCTGGAAATCCACAATTAAGCACCGCCCAGCACCCAATGCACCAAAGTGCGAACTCCAAAACCGGTAGCCCCAGGGCCATTGTAGCCATTTTCTTTGTCAGTCCAAACCGGGCCGGCAATATCTAAATGCGCCCAAGCAGTATCCTTTACAAACTGCTTCAAAAATAGCGCCGCCGTAATCGAACCGCCGGGACGTGGGCCTGTGTTTTTCATGTCGGCGTGCAATGCTTTCAAGCCTTCAAAATATTTTTCTTCCATCGGCATTCGCCAAAATTTTTCGCCTGCCAATTCTGAGGCGGCGACTATTTCGGCGGCGACGCTATCTTGAGGACTCCACAAACCCGCGATATCGTCGCCTAAAGCAATTACGCAGGCCCCGGTTAGAGTTGCTAAATCGACAATTGCGTCAACTCCCAATTTATCAGCAAATACCAAAGCATCAGCCAGGGTTAAACGACCTTCAGCGTCGGTATTGTTGACTTCAATTGTTTTGCCGTTGGAAGCTGTGAGGATGTCTCCAGGGCGCATGGCGCGGCCGCTGATCATGTTTTCAGTGACGGCGCTGATAAAGTGAACTTCCACATCTGGTTTGATGTGTCCGATCGCCTTTGCTGCTCCAAAAGTAGCCGCAGCGCCGCCCATATCTACTTTCATCATTTCAATGCCGCTGCCCGCACCTTTGATGTTCAAACCGCCAGAATCAAAGGTCAATCCTTTGCCGACAATTGCTATTTTGCGGCGCGGTGTGCCTTCGGGTTTGTAAGTTAAATGGATGAATTTAGGGGGTAAATCAGATGCTAGGGCTACGCCGAGAAATGCTCCCATTCCTAGTTTTTCACAGTCTTCCCGCTCCAATATTTCTAATTCTAAACCGCATTCGGCAGCTAGACTTTGAGCGGTTTCTGCCATTGTAATCGGGGTGACAAAATTTGCCGGCGCTGCGACTAATTCCCGTGCTAAAATGACTCCGGCAGTGATTTGGCGGGCGCGGACGATCGCACTTTCGGTACCGGCAAAACCAAGCAAATGAATTTGTTCGAGTTGCGGGCTTTTGTCTTCCTTTTCCGATTTGAAACGGTTGTCTTGATTCAGGGAGAGTTCTACACCTTCGGCGATGGCGCTGGCTGTAGAATCCGGCGCGTTTTTCCACACCGGAAAGCTAATTCCGAGGGTTTTGCATTTCTCTTTTTTGGCTAACTTGGCGCAAACGCCCGCAGCTTGCCGCACGGTGTCTAATTTTAAGTCCTCTGTTTTGCCCAAACCTACGATCGCAATTTTGCGAATGGGATTATTGCCGCCGACGCGGGTGATGGCGCTCGTACCCACTTGGCCCTTAAAATCTACTTCCAGTAGCAGCTCTTTCAAAGTGCCTGCCAGCTTTTCATCTAATTGTGCCAGATCGCCGGTGAGTTCCAAGCCGTCCTCAAATAGACCAATTGCCAGGGCGTCTCCTGTCCAAACAGAGCGGGGCGTATCGGTGACTAGAAATTCCATGTTTTGATTTACACTTTAGATTTTAGATTTTTGATTGTACTTTGTACTGGGTGGTTTGGGCTTTTTTCTTGGTGCGGGGAAATAGATCGATCGCACAAATTCTCCGCTCCACATCAAAATAAATTCTGCTACTATATCAGCCAAGTCCGCCTGCGATCGGATCTTCCACCAATCTCAATCATCTGTTTGGGGGTCTGCTGTCCGTTTTTGCCCCACTATTAACATTTATTTCTCCTTGAACAGGCATCCTGCCTGTGATGGCGTAGAACACCCATCCTGCCTGTGATGGCTCTTGACAAACGATCGGTTCTCTATATCTTATTCTCTTAAATTTTCCCATGCTAAAACGACGCCGGGCCCGATTTTCTGTTTTAATCAGCGTTTCAGTTTGCGTTATTGCGATCGGCTCTTTGGTTGCTGCGATGAAATGGATGGGTTTTGGCTCGGTCCAAAAGGCTCAGCAGCCCCAGAATGCAGCGAATTCCGAATCGCAAGTCAAGATGCTGGTGTCGCTGTCACCGAGCGAGCGATCGGCGAAATTAGTTGAACTCGCAACCAGTCAGTCTGCAAGTACGAACCCGCAGCAAGAAATCTCCCCTCAAAGCCGCGCCCGCTACCTGCTTGCCAGCGATTTAATTCAGCAAGGAAATGCGGCCAAAGCATTAAAGTTATTGGACAAATTAGAGCAAGAATATCCGGTTTTAGCTGCTCACATTGCCCTAAAAAGGGCGCAAGCTTACCAATTAAGCGGCGACAAAGGCAAAACTCAAAAAGCTTGGGAGGAACTGCTCAAAAACTATCCGAACGACCCGGTAGCAGCGGAAGCTTTATATGTTTTAGGCAAGTCAAAACCGGAATATTGGCAACAGGCAATTAGTGAATTTCCTGGTCATCCCCGCAGCGTAGAAATTGCCCTCCGCAAGTTAAAAGAAAATCCCAATCAGCCGCAGTTGATGCTGCTCGTAGCAAAACACGGTCATTATGTCAAAGATTACGGGACAATTTTGGAACAACTGGTGCAGCGAAACAGCGCCGGTTTGAAACCGGAAGATTGGGAAGAAATTGCCTTTGGCTATTGGGAAAAACAAAATTACGGCAAAGGAGCTATTGCTTACGGGAAAGCTCCCCGCAACGCCAAAAATCTTTACCGCAAAGCTCGCGGTTTGTGGCTCGACGGAAAAATCCCGGAATCGAGAATTGCCTATCAAGAATTAGTGCGCGAGTTTCCCGATGCCGAAGATACTGGTTTGGGTTTAATTCGGCTGTCGCGGCTGAGCGAACCGAAAGAAGCGATCGTTTTGCTCGATCGAGTTATTAGCAAATTCCCCAATTATGCCCCCGAAGCTTTGTTAGATAAATCGCAAATTCTAGACAAAGCACGCAGTGGTCAAGCCGCCTCAGATACCCGGAAGTTGCTCTTGACAAAATACAATAATTCTGATAAAGCCGGCGAATTGCGGTGGACGATCGCACAGCAGTTTGCCAAAGGCGGAGATTTAAAATCAGCTTGGCAGTGGGCGAGAGAATTAACCACCCACAATCCCGACAGCGAACAAGCTCCCGAAGCAGCATTTTGGGTCGGGAAATGGGCACAGCAACTCGGCCGCCAACAAGACGCCAAGACTGCGTTTGACTACACGATCTTACGCTATCCAGAATCATATTTTGCGTGGCGATCGGCTGTACTTCTCGGCTGGCCCGTAGGCGACTTTACCACAGTCCGAGATTTGTCTCCCAATGTAGCGCAGCCCCCTCAGCGCCCCGAACCAACTGCCGGTTCTCCTGCGTTGAAAGAACTCTATCAATTAGGTCAAGATAGAGATGCTTGGACGCTGTGGCAAGTAGAATTTATCGACCGCGTAGAACCAAGTATTGCCGAACAGTTTACAGACGGTTTAATGCGAGTAGCAGTCGGAGACAATTTAGACGGTTTGTGGATGGTTGGGAGTTTGCGGCAGCGCGATAAACCCGATGATAGAACCCAATACCTCGAACTCAGACAGCAACCGATTTATTGGCAAGCACTTTATCCTTTTCCTTACTTAGAAACCATTGTCAAATGGTCAAAAGAACGCACAATAAATCCCGTATTAGTAACTGCATTAATCCGGCAAGAATCGCGGTTTATGCCCGCTATCAAATCATCAGTTGGCGCTACCGGTTTAATGCAAGTAATGCCGGAAACAGGAGCTTGGGTTGCTCAACAAATCAGCCTCAAAAAGTATTCATTGGAGAATGTGGACGACAACGTTAAACTCGGTACGTGGTATTTGGATCACACTCACGACGAGTACAAAAATAACTCGATGTTAGCTGTGGCGAGTTATAATGCCGGGCCAAATGCAGTAGCAGATTGGTTGAAGAGGTTTAGTTTTAGTGATCCGGATGCTTTTGCGGAAAAGATTCCGTTTCCTGAAACCAAAGGATACGTGAAATCGGTGTTTGAGAATTACTGGAATTATCTGCGGATTTACAATCCAGAAGTTAATCAGTTAATGAGTGAGCATTATGCGGCTGCTCAGAAAAAAGCAAAGTGAATTATTCGTGGTGTGGGGGCGGGTTTATCTAAATTGTTGGTAATTGTTAGATATTTTTGGTGGAACCCGCCCTACAAAATATGGTTTCCTAGGGGCGGGTTCCACCAACCATAATCGCCCCAAACAAACAATCTCAAAAACCCGCCCCCAGCCAACAAACAATCATCATTTACATTGGGGAATTTAATGCAAATATCAGGTTAATGTGAATTATTCGTGGTGTGGGGGCGGGTTTATCTAAATTGTTGGTAATCCTTAGATATTTTTGGTGGAACCCGCCCCTACAAAATAGGGTTTCCTAGGGGCGGGTTCCACCAACCATAATCGCCCCAAACAAACAATCTCAAAAACCCGCCCCCAGCCAACAAA